>CAYMLS010000017.1:16122-17417 GCA_964390665.1 uncultured Bacteroidales bacterium
GAAACACCTGAAGTGGAAGTAATGAATATTGAAGGTAGTACCGGTTTAATCCCATATGTTGGTTTTTACCGGGCAGGCGGTCTTACCATCGACCTGGAAGGAAACATTTGGGGTATGGGTTCAGGTAAATGGGCCAAAATCACACCCGTAAATCCCGATCTTCCATTCATCAATGCTGGTGAAACCTATGGCATTACAGGCAGGGTTTACCTGGATCAAAACGAAAATGATCAATATGATGAAGGTGAAGGATATACCAATCAGAAAATATCTTTGGTTTCAGGCAATACTCAGTTTGATACTTATACCAATAACGAGGGGATTTATAATTTTTCTTATGTGGGAACCAACACCGATTATGTGATTACCATTTCTGCTTTGAACAGCTTTGTCTTTTCAAACGACAGGCAAAGACAGATCACAGTAGAAGACTTTGAAAGCAATACACTTGTTGATGAATTCATGCTCAAACCCCGAACTGTGGATGCACTGATGACCAAATCCTCTTCAAAGGAAGGATTATGGGGTTTCGAGCGCGATGGTTTTGAAAATACTTTTACAACAGCAATTGGAAATATCTCTTTTTCAAAAACATACAACGATTTGGATATCAAATTTGCTTTCTTCAATGACCCGGAAACACCTGAAACACCATTCCCTGAGGTTGAAGATGTGAAGATATACAAAGTTACTCCCAATGGTTTGTTTCATATTTTGCCGCTCATAACCATAGAACCCATGAGTCATAACTGGACAATTCAAACCAATCCGGCAAACTATAACCAGGAACTGATTGAACCTGAGTCGGTAATCACTGAAACGGAAGATGCGCTTTATATTGACTTAACCATTGATGTTTTTGATCCACTTCATACCTATATCATTGAGGTTGAAACAGGTATGTTTTCTCCTGTGCACAACGGAAACAGAATGTCATACGGATTTACTTCGGTTTCTTCGCCCGATATTGCTTCCAGTGATGATGTTCCCGGTGGTGGAGGTACTGTTATACTGGTGCCCACAGGACAGGATCCACGGTCGGGTTCACCCAACGACCTGAGCCCCTATCTGGATCCGTCAGAGGTTTACGACGAACCACCCTACATTGATCCCAAGGAAATTTATAATGACGGACCTTATGAGACAGAGATATTCAGCTCCTACGATCCCAACGATAAACTCGTTTATCCGGGATTACCCACAGGCATCAACATCACAGATATTGATGATAAATGGCTTACGTACACGGTAAGATTTCAGAATGATGGGAATTTTTCTGCAAAGGATGTTTATAT
>CAYMLS010000017.1:17517-29905 GCA_964390665.1 uncultured Bacteroidales bacterium
ATCATTACCAACAGGGTAAGAAATCAGTTTGTAGAATTGTACAATTTCGGAGTACGTGCCATACCTGAGGAAGGAGGTCAGGTAAACCTGAATGTTGCAGGCAAATACCAGGAAGGTGAGCAGATTTCATTAAAAGCATTGCCAAACAGCGAGTTGGGTTACGAATTTGTAGACTGGACACTTCATGAATCCATCGTTTCCAGTGAATCAGAGTATGCTTATTCAATGCCTGCCTCCAATGTTACACTCATGGCAAATTTTGCCATTCCGGCCGCCGTGTATAACCTCGGAGTGAATGCTTTACCGGAAGAAGGTGGTAACATCGTGGTAAGGGTTGATGGTGAAGTCATTCAACAACCCTATGAAATTGAAGAGCAAACCGAAGTAGCGTTAGAAGCTGTGGCATCTGATGAATACTCCTTTATCGAATGGCAAATGGGCGAAAATACTTTTACTGATAACCCTCTGACCATTACCATTGAGAATGATCTGGATATCACAGCTGTTTTTGAACTACAAACCGGTGTATCAGAAGATACCCAAAACGCTGCCGTATCTGTATTTCCCAATCCTGCTTCTTCGGCGATCACCATTCGCGCTGCTGACATGATCGAATCTCTCCAAATTGTTGATCTTAGAGGTGTTGTGGTTTTGGATCAGCTGGTCAATAAGGATGAAGCAGTGATTGACATTTCAGGATTAAGTCCTGGATTTTATTTTCTCTGGTCTTTCTCTGATAGCAAACGATCTGTGCAAAAAATACAGGTAAAAGTTGGGAGGTAAGGAAAAGAAGAGAGGTCATCCGACACCGAATTAGTCTTTACACGAATTAATCAAATTATAAAAAAAAACTAAATAAGTCCCCGTTGGTTTTATTCCGACGGGGGCATAACTTGTTTGCGATTTCCATGGATATCTGTATTTTATTTGCATACATGTTTTAATAAAACAGAATACCTCAGCACGCAGAAGGATCTGGGGATTCTGCGTGTTATTCGAATATATTTGAAAAAGTCAATCCAAATTCTGTCATCCTCGTGTACTTCGACATGCTCAGCAGAGCTGTGTTGAAAATTCTGTCATGGATCGGTTTATTTTCATTCCTGAAGTTTATAAACAAAAATCTACATGGCAAAATTATCCGGCAAGGGTATATCCCGATAGGAGGGAGGTTACCATTATCAGGAGAAGTAGTAACATGAAGGTAATATTGGTTGCAAAAAGCGGGTAGATCGGTTACATCAATGCCCGTTTTGAATGTCCTGGAGTTTGATAGTGAGTTAGATAGAGGGCGTGAGCGTATGGATGTTTTTCTGGTTTGATAAGATCAATTGCTGATCTGATTATTTGAAGCATACTGAGAATGTTTTGCATAATCACTAGGACTTACGCCAAATTGCTTTTTAAAGCATTTGGAGAAATAATGCTGATCGGTAAACCCAACATTCTCGGCTACTTCTGTTATGTTGATCTTTTGTTGTTCAATAAGATTTGCAGCCGTTTTAAGACGGGTTGTCCTGATCAGTTCGCTGGGGGTTAATCCGGCGATGGCTTTAAGTTTACGGTAAAGATGAACTCTGCTCAAACCCACTTTGTCGCCCAGCATATCCACATTAAAAGCGGGGTTGTTTATTTCTGCGTGGATGATTTCCTGTATTTTGTTGATGAGTTTTTCATCGTAACCTTTTAATTGGATGTCCTTACCGGTAACGATTAATTGCCTGCTGAATTTTTCTCTTATCAATTGCCTGTTTTTGATCAGATTACGTATTCTTAATTGAAGCTCGCGCATAATGAAAGGTTTACCGAGGTAATCTTCTGCACCTGATTCCAGTCCTTTGAGGCGGTCAATGTCTTTGGTGCGGGCAGTGAGCAGTATAAAAGGGATATGCGATAATTCGGGTGTCTTTTTGATGGTTTCACATAAGGTGATGCCATCCATTTCGGGCATCATTACATCAGAGATGATCACATCAGGTTGGTATTTTTCAGCTTTTTCAAGCGCTTTTTTCCCGTTATTTGCTGATATCACTTCATAGGTATCAGAAAGGTTATCTTTAACATAATGTCGCAATTCAATATCATCCTCAACGAGTAAAACAGATGTCTTGTTCGGTTTTGATGGATGCTCGGTCTGATGAGTTTGGGCATTCTCGTCATTATCCTCTATCCGGGTAATGGCTTCATAACCGTAAGGTAATGGTTTGCTGCTTATGTGGTTGATGTTTTGTTTTCCGGAAGTTTTTTCAAAGGGGATCCTGATGGTGAAAGTTGTGCCTTCACCCGGGTTGCTTTCCAGTTGAATGGTGCCACCCATAAGCTCTGTGAGTGATTGTGTGAGTGATAATCCTATACCTGTGCCCCCGGTTCCTTGTTCTTTGTAAAAGCGTTGAAATATTTTATCTTTTTTCTCCGGTTCGATTCCTTTTCCCGTATCTTCCACAATCAGGCTTATGAAGGTTTGGTTGCTTGTGTAGCCGCTGTTACTGAGTTTTACATTGATTTTTCCACCCGGTTTGTTGAATTTTATGGCATTAGAAAGTAAGTTGTACAGGATTTTTTCCATTTTATCCCGGTCTACCTCCAAAAGTTGATTTTCTGTGTTGTCATGAAAAAAAAGTGAAACCTTGTTTTTCTTTGCCATACTTTGGAAAGTATCGCAGATATTGCCAACAAGCAGGTGTATTTGGGTAGGCTCTGTTTGCAGCTTTACGTTGCCCGATTCCAGTTCCCTTATCTCGAGTATCTGATTGACAAGCAACAGTAGCCTTCGTGAATTGAAGTGCATGATAGACAAAGGTTTTTTGATGTCCAGATTGTCTTTTGTTTTTTCTATGACCTGCTCCAGCGGATCAATGATCAGGGTGAGGGGTGTTCTGAATTCGTGTGAAACATCTGTAAAAGATTGCAGTTTAACGCGGTGTATCTCTTCCAGGCGAACATTCTCAAGTTCTTTAAAGCGAATCTCATTAACCATTCTTGTGTTGCGCAGGGCAAAGTATCGGAGCAGGAACACCCCGGCAACCATAAAAAGAAAATAGATTACCATTGCCCACCACGTTTCCCATACCGGGGGTTGAATAATAATGGTAAGGCGCGTAATGTTTTCGTTCCACTTTTGGTCATTATTGGCCGCTCTTACCAAAAATGTATAGGTGCCAGCAGAAAGATTGGTGTAATTTGCAGATCTTTTGTTGCCTACATAATTCCAGTTTTCTTCCAGTCCGTCGAGGCGGTATTCGTAGTGGTTTTGTTCTGGTTTGAAGTAACTGAGTGCGGTAAAGCCTATGGTGAAGATAGACTGATCATGCCTGAGAACAACCGTATCGGTATTGATAATGCTTTTTGTCAGGATATTGTTTTCCTGATGTGGTAAAACAGGTTCATTGAAAAGTTTTAATGAAGTGATCCGGACAGAGGGTATATGTTGATTTTCCCGGATAAATTCCGGTTCAAAAGATATGAATCCATTGCTCCCGCCCAGCAGTATTTTTTGGTTTGAAAAGTTGTAAAACGCTCCTTCATTGATCTCTTTCAGGGGGAGACCATTTCTGAAATTAAAATTTCTAAAGTCACCGGTTGCCGGGTTCATCCTGCTGATCCCGTTGATGCAAATTACCCATATGTCTCCATTGTTGTCTTCCAAAACACCCATTACTATGTTGTTTTGTAATCCATTGAGCGTATTATACGACTGAAATGTCTGACTTTGCCGGTTAAACAAACTTACCCCTCCTCCATTGGTTGCCACCCATATTCTTCCCCGGGAATCAGTAAAAATGTTATTCACGTTGTTGTTGGGTAAGGAAGTTGTGTCGGATGGATCATGAATGTACTGCATCATCTTTTTATCACTTTCATTGAAAATAATGATTCCTTGTCCATGAGTTCCCAACCATATGTTTCCCAAATGATCATTCATGATAGACACCACCCTTGTGTTTTCAAGTAAATGATGCAGGGTGTCCATTAGGACGAAATCAATAAATTTGTTTGTGTTTGGGTCAAATTTAAATATACCACCATCCTTGTCAGTGGCAATCCATATATGATGATCATTTTCCGTCATATCATTTATACTTGCCTCCTGCAGATGTGCAAAAGGTTGTGAGGGTTTTGGGAAAGAATAGAAAGTTTCCCGGTCAGGATCATATTTTTTCAAGCCTTCCTTAAAAGTACCTACCCAAAGCATTCCGTTTTTATCGGTTAGTAGCGACTTGATTGTGCTTTTGGAGTTTTCCGGAATGTGTCTGAAGGTATTGGTTTCAGGGTTGAAAACATTGAGACCTCCCCGTTCAGTACCAATAAACACATGCCCGTTTTTGTCGCTGGCAAAGTCGCCTACCACATTGTGGCTGAGTGTATTTTCTGATCCGGGGATGTGGTAAGAATGGGAGAATTTTTGGTTGTCGGGGTCGTAGTAGTTGATACCTCCCATGTAAGTACCAATCCAGACCGATCCTTTGGTATCGGGGTACAAAGACCTGATTGATCCGTGACTTAACCCTTCTTTCCGTTTAAAGGAATGAAGTATAGGGTGGTTTTTATTTTTTTCAAGATCGTAGATGTTCAACCCCTGGAATGTTCCTATCCAAAGGTTGTTGTCTTCTGTTACGATAAGGGAGCGGATATAGTTGTTGGATAATCTTTTGTCAGGGAGGCTTTTGTCATGAAGATGAAAAACGTATCCCTGCCCGGGAATAATACAATTGGCTCCCCCGCCGTATGTACCAATCCAGATCCTGCCATCATGATCCTGCATGATTGATTCTGCACGGTCATGTGAAAGATAATGTTTGCCTGTATTGTCCGGATGGTAATAGTAAACCTGATCTTCTTCGGGGTCATGCTGAAAAAGACCCTTTGATGTGCCTATCCATAAATGATGATCTTTGTCTTCAAAAATCTCAATAACAAAGTTTCTGTCTACAAGATCAACCAGTTTGTTGTTGACTGGTTTTGTTAATTTTTGGTGTTTTGAATCCAAAACAAAAAGACCATCTTTGGTGCCTGCCCATATATGCTGTTTGTGGTCAATGAAAACTTTGCTGACCATATGATCGCTGTCTTGCCTTTCAATGAAAAAATTCTCAAAACCTCTTTCGTTGGGATGGTATCGACTCAATCCGGAGTTTGATGCGATCCAAATGTTTCCCTGGCTATCTCCCGTAATGTCATTGATGTAGTTGTTGGGTAAGGAGGTGGTATCGCCGGGAAGATTTCTGAATACATCAAATTCATATCCATCAAACCGATTCAATCCATCGCGCGTGCCAAACCACATAAAACCATGCCCATCCTGATAAACGGAAAGTACGGTGCTTTGCGACAACCCCTGATCGATACCGTAATTTATCAGTTGCAGACTGGTATAATAATTTTGAAAATTGTCTGCAGAAAATAAAACAAAGGGAGAGAAACTAATTGTCAATAAAAAAAATATCTTTCTCATCGCATTGATCATCAGGGTATATTTATGGTATAATGTTTTGATTATGGTATAATGTTTTGATTATCCAAAGATATCAATGTTTTGCTATTGTTGTATCAATATTATATGACCAATTTTATTGCTGGAATCTATTTGGTTAAACACCATGCAATACGTGAAGATAAATGGGAAGTTCATCTTTTCAACAACCTGGGAATTTGAAAACGGCACTGCTGTGTAAGGTTTGTAATACAGGAAAACTTATTCAATGATCATCTTTGTCACATGCCTGTTTTTGTTATTGGATAATTCTATGATGTAAGCCCCTTTTTCTAATCCCTCGGTTTTGATGGTATGTATCTGATCCCGGAAATTATGATCGAGGTCTCTTTTTAGCATTGTTCGCCCTTTAGTATCGGTGATGCGTAAGTTTAGGGTTGATTCTGGCAATCCATTGATGGCTATTTTCAGACGGTCATCTGCCGGATTGGGGTAAACAGTGACGGTAAAAGCCGGTTGCTGTTGGTCAGATTCACCGGTATGTTCAGTGAGTTTCAATACCCGCAATTGTTTTGCTATTAAAGGGTTGATCGCCAGGTTTGTGAATCCTCCATTTTCGTTCAGGACAACACCCGCCGGCTGCTCGTTTTCATTGATCAGGTCTGTGAAAAGATAGTTTCCTTGCGGTAAATCAGCAAATTCAGATGAAAAAAGTAAGTCTTCCCTGTTTTCATCTCCCATATTTGCCATCACCAAAATATGTTCGTCGTCCGTTTGTCTTAAAAATGCAAGTACATTGCTGTGGTTGGTTTTCACAGGTTTGTAGTTTCCCCGTGAAAGTGCAGGCTCCTGATTTCGCAATTGAATGAAAGTGCGGTAATGGTTCCAGAGAGAGTTCGGGTCGTTTTGCATGTTTTCCACGTTCCGGAAAGTGTAATCGCTGTTTACCGCCTGCCAGGGTGTGCCTGTGGTAAATCCTGCATTGCTGCTGCTGTTCCATTGCATGGGTGTGCGTATGTTGGGATGCGCCCCTGAGCCTGTCATACCGATCTCTTCACCATAATAAATATAAGGTATGCCCGGCATGGTGAGCAACAGGGCAGATGCCAGCTTTGCCAGCTGTTCATCATCCTGCAATACACTCATTACACGGTCCATGTCGTGGTTGGTGAGAAAAGTGCCAAATTGCAGGTACGGGAACGAGGTAAGGGCATTGATCACAGCATTTTGTAAACCCGCAGCATTGCCGTTTCTCACTGTGTTCATGATCGCATAGGCAAGATCAAATTCAAAACAGTAATCAATTCCGCCGTCTTCCACATAACTGCTTACAATATCGGTGCTTGTCCATGCTTCACCCACAGCAAAAACATCAGGATTTACATTTTTGTAGAAAGATCTGAAATCCTTCCAGAATTCGATGGTAGGGGGGATGTCTTCCATCTGCATTCCATCTTCAAAGATGTATTTTACCGCGTCCAGTCTGAATCCATCCACATTCATATCTTCTATCCAGTATCTGGCAGTATCAAACATTTCATCCTTTACTTCCGGGTTTTCGTAGTTCAGATCGGGCATACCCGACCAGAAGATGCCATAGTAGTAATGTCCGTTGCGGTAGTGCCAGACCTGCTGCCCCCATGGGCCATTAAACCCGGGGTTTTCTTCCGACCAAACATACCAGTCGCGTTTGGGGTCATCCGGGTCTTGTGATGCTAAAAACCACGGATGTTCAGAAGAGTTGTGGTTCATCACCAGATCAACGATCACTTTGATGTCCCTTGCATGTGCTTCCTGCATGAATTGCAGAAAGTCTTCGTTGGAACCATAATCTTCTTCAATGGTTCGGTAGTCGGTGGCATCATAGCCATGATAGGATGGCGATTGCGCCACGGGCATAAGCCAAATGCCACCAATGCCGAGGTCGGTAGTAGTTGAAGGATCGCCATCGTTTAGGTAATCCAGTTTATCTATCAAGCCCTGAAAGTCTCCGATCCCATCGCCATCACCGTCATGAAAACTGCGTACAAAGACCTCGTAAAACACCCTGTCGTTCCACCAGGGTGTTTCAAGGTTGTCGATCCTGATGAAGTTGTGAAAAGTTTCAGAAACTTCTTCATCGTTTTCACCGAAAATGGTAAGGGATACATCATAACTGCCCGCCTGATCGTATACAACAACCGGGTTTGGGTCTGCAGAGGAAGAAGGCGTGCCTCCCGGAAAATCCCATATGCGTGATACAGGATCGCCGGATGAGATGTCGGAAAAATGGATGGGTTCCCCGATGCCCGAAACAATGTTGGGGGTGTATATGTCTGGAAAGAGAAAATCATCGGGCATCTCATCGTTGTACCAAAACGTTACCACGTCGTTCTCCTCTACAGTGTAAACCCTGTTCGGTCCGCCACCCGGAAATTCCTCGCGTCCGTTCCATTCACCATTGATGCGGCATTTGAATTCAATGGTGCTGCCTGTTTCCAGGGTGAGCAAAACCGTATAGATGCTGTCGTTATCAGCATCTGTCATAGGTGTGGAATCATCGCCCCAGGAGTTAAAGTTACCGGCCATGTCTACTGTTTCTGTGGCAGGAAAAAATCTCTCTGTTTCGGCAAAAAAGGTCATATTTACCCTGAATTCCACGGTCGTGGTTTGGGCATAAGAAAACCTGATAAGCAGGGTTGTCAGGATAAAGATGAGCGTTGTTTTTTTTATCATTTGTCAATATTTGGTTAAGCATATCATCCGGAATATCTGATATCGCCAGACACGCTTGCTTTATTCTGCCAGACGATCAAAGTGTTTGAGGTTTTGTTATTTTGCCGCTTCATCATCATCTTCTTCTTCTTCTTCACCTTTCAAATATTTATCCAGAAAAGTGAGTATCTGCCCGTAACCTTCAATTTCATTTTCTTTTTTGCGAAATCCGTGTCCTTCATCCTCGAAGAGAACATATTCTACCGGTACATCATTTTCTCTTACCGCTTCAACGATCTCATCTGATTCTACCTGTAAAACCCGCGGATCGTTGGCACCCTGCAGCACCATGACCGGATTCTGCACTTTATGGGCATGAAACAAGGGAGATATTTCGTATAGTCTTACCGAGTCAGCTGTATTAGGATCGCCCAGTTCCTCGTACAAGGCATTGCGGTTGGCCTCCCACCACGGCGGAATGGATCTGAGGGTTCTGATCCAGTTGGTTACACCAAAAATGTTTACCCCTACTTCAAATTCATCGGGTGCAAAGGTCATGGCCGCCATGGTCATGTATCCCCCATAGCTTCCGCCAATGATGCCGATCTTGTCGGGGTCGATATAATTTTGTTCCTGCAACCACTTTTTGCCCCAGATGCAGTCTTTCAGGTCGCCCTCACCATGGTTGCGGTCATCCATTTTATAGAAAGTTTTGCCATATCCGCTGCTGCCACGGTTGTTTACAGCCAGCACTGCATACCCATGATTTACCAGGTACTGGATAAGGGAAAAATATCCCACGCGCGACTGTCCGCCCGGGCCGCCATGCACCCAGACCAATGCAGGCACTTTGTTGTTTTTATCTGCTGTGAGGGGTTTGTAATAGATTGCCGGAATTTCCACCCCATCGAACGATTCGTACCTCACCACTTCCGCCGAAACCAAATGTTCGGGGTTGATCTCAGGGTTCAGCACATCGGTCAGTTTTTTCAGTTCGCCACTGTTGAAATTGTATACGTAGAGGTTGGCCGGTGCTTTACTGGTTCCTACCGTAAGACGCATGTTTTCCTCACTTTCAGAAATGCTTACACCAATGATGTTTCCATCAGGGATTTCAGGAAACGCTATGTTGTCCCATGTGTCGTTATCTTTCACGATAAGGGTTGTTTTTCCATCTTCGTTGATGCCGATCACCCTGTATGTCTCATCTTCACTCAGATAACTGTACATGACGTCCCAGTCGGTCTCAAAAACAGGCTCATGAAAACCAGTTTCCAGATCGTAGCGCACCAGATAAGCAAACTCTTTGTCGGCATTGGTAATGTAGAAAAAACTTTTACTGTCGCTGCTGAATCCCGAGGCACTGTAGCTGCCGGGCTTTTCATCCGATGATATTTCGAGCATTTCATCGTTCATGCGGTTGTAAAGAAACAGTTTATTCTGGCTTGTGGTGATGCTCCTTTGCAAGGCAAAAATATTTTCATCGTCAGACATGCCCGCAAAGTTTAATCCATCATCGTTCTGATACAATATTTCAGCTTCCCAGGTGTCGATATTCATTTTATAAATGTCGAAATACCTTGAATCTCTTTTGTTGGAAGCATAATACATGTATTGATCATCCTTGCTCCATCCGGCAAAACTGGTGTTTTCCTCTTCGCCCGGCGTAAGGTCAATGGATGTGCCATCATCCTTTAAAAGGTAGATGTGGCTAATTTCGTTTCCACCCTTGTCTGCGGTGTATATTACTTCACCGGTTCCGGGTACATAACCCCTGGCAAAGAAAGACTCAACGGTGGAATGGGTGAGTTGCGTTTTTTCGGTTGTTTCGATGTCGATCTCATAAACATTGAAAATGCCCGATTCATCCGAACTAACCAGCAAGCGTGTTTCGTCGGGTGAGAAAATACCACCCGTAACGCGCGTGTTTTCATAAAAATCCTCTATGGAATAGCGTTCAATTTGCTTTTGGCCGCTACTGCAGGATAGCAATACGGCAAGTAATGTAAGTGCGGTCAGATGTTTCATTTTTTCTCTTTTTAGATGGTTGTTTGTTGTGTGAGTTGATAAAGATGAATAGATCATTACAAAAAAAATAACTTTTGTGAAATGCCCTTTTGAAAAGTTCCTGTTTTGCAGATGTTTTGGGTTACCTGCAAAGATGATAAATAACCTGCAAAGCATAAATATGAATTATGATTAAAAAGATCCATATTCGTGTATGCCTTTAATGGAGTTTTGCAAACTTGTTGTTTGCTATTGGTCATAATGAAGTTAAAGATCGGAAAACAAAGATAGGGATTAAAACCACCCTTTTTCAATTGCTTTTGGTTTTTAGGCCAGTTTATTTAACTATTTTTGGAGAAATAATATGGTCATGCAAACAAAATGTTATCAAATGAACCGAACGATGACGAAAATTTGGACACACACACGGATGATCAGATTTTGCAGCATGGCAAACCATGAAGGCATTGTGTTGGTGAGATCTCTCGTTGGAAAAAACGAGAATCTGTTTAACAAAATTATAATCAGATTAAACCTGCTTTTCTTAATTCGTCTTTTAAAGCAGGTAAATTTGGTTTGTGGTTGTATAAATCTTTTGCGATTGATTTTACCTGCGATGTTTTACCCGGAATTGCAAGTGATTGTTTTAAAAGCTCTGCAATATATTGATAAGTATTCCTGTTTCTGCGGGATTCCATTAGCAAATTGATGTTTTGTTTGGTAAGGCGGATTGCTGCATCAGGATCAGGAATGTACAGATATTGGATTGATTTGTTAAAACCTGCCATGCTATAGTAAGAATCTTTACTCAACTTTCCGGATATGATCTCCTTTATTTTATCATACTGTTTTTCGTTATTCAAAAGCTTGATTCTGTATTCCGGGTTATGCACGGAATCAATGAATAACCGGGCCTCTTCAGGAGAAATATATTTCTTTAATTCCTGAAAGGCCTTGATGCTGCTCAACCTTACGGCAGCATGTTTGAGGAGGGAGATATGAACAGGGCTCCCTTTTTCAATCTTATCCAAAAGAAATTCATAGGATTCGTCTTTGTAACGCCCGAAAAAGGAAGCTGCTTTTTGTTTGAATGTATCCATGTCCGACTTATAGTAATAGGCCATTAAGTCTTCTGATGATTGGTAATCGCGAAGAAAGATATCCTCCATGGTTTTTACCCAGCGTTGTTTATCGTCCAATAATCTCAAAACCTTATTGACCAAAAGAGGGTAATTTGAAACCGAAATGTTGTAGTCATCGGCCATACGCATAAAAGTCTCAGCCTGCTCTTTGGTCTGAATGACATAAGGCCAAAAATTTGTAAAAACAGAAAGTAAATATTGCCCGCAATTTTCGCGCTGCTGGTAGTTTAGAAATAACTCCAGCGCATTGATAAAGTCAGCTGACAGAAACTTTCTTGCAGAAAGGTTGCTCTGCTTTTTCCTTACCAGGTTGTATACTTTT
Organism: uncultured Bacteroidales bacterium; assembly: GCA_964390665.1. Taxonomy (GTDB): domain Bacteria; phylum Bacteroidota; class Bacteroidia; order Bacteroidales; family UBA7960; genus SKVR01. The sequence continues at coordinate 29,114 of CAYMLS010000017.1, forward strand.
TCAAAAAAATACCCGTTCGGATCGTCCGAGAGATTAAAATGCGGGTCATTTATTTCTGCCATGCCGATTCCGTGGAGCGTAGAAATCAGATTAGAAACAATACTGGTTAAACTGCCAACCTCTGTTTTGTACACCAGGGTATCTGTCAATCCTTCGATGGCCTGATCTGCCATGTCTTCAGCAATCATTTCGGCTGCCTCGTAATCAGGAACATAATACCCCGGGTCGTCCCATAAATCCCAATCAATATCTTCAAAATTCAGTTCATTTAACTCTGACGAAATGGTTTGGGCATCTTTTTTTATTTCTTTCAAAAGATTCGAAAGGTCATACTGAGGGGGATCGATTAACCGGATATTTTCCCATTGATGTAAAAACTTCTCCATGAATTTTGTTTTGATCCTCTCATTATTCCGGAGGATATCCAAAAGGAATTCATTCTTTTGCTCATTGTCGATTTTTTGGAAAAGCTTTTCAAGTTCCGACATTTTTTTTCATATTTTGATTACGATCAGTGAGTCCACTCACAAAGATATATTATTGCACACAAACCGGAGCGAAGAGGAGATCAACAGAGTCAATTACCTGAACCGTAAGCTCGGCGAAGTCAATTTCCGAAAAGGAGTTTTCGAAGTGGACTATATGGATGTAAAATTATAAAAAACGATCAACGTATCGATAAAAATAATCAGCATCGTCCGTTAAAACTTGAGTTATGTAGTGTCAGCAAGAAAACTCACGATTTTATCTGTGCTTGATAAAGAAAGCGTCAAGTGCAAGGCGGGCGATGAC
>CAYMLS010000018.1:0-13557 GCA_964390665.1 uncultured Bacteroidales bacterium
GTAGCACTAAAATATCTTCGCAATATCATCAAAAAAAAGTCGGTGACTTTTCTCATCTCCGACATGCAGGACAAAGGTTTTGAAGATGCACTTTCCATCGTTTCCAGAAAACATGATGTTGTTGGAATCAGGGTTTTTGATGAACTCGAACACAACATGCCTGCTGCCGGGCTCCTGAAACTAAAGGATGCCGAAACGGGAAAAGTGATGTGGGCAGATGCTTCAAGTGATAATTTCAGGCAACAATTGCGCAACTGGCAGGATCATCACAGTAAATACCTGCATAACACATTCAGAAAAGCATCTGTTGATTTTACCAACATCGCTACTCACCAGGATTATGTGCCGCCATTGATCGGTCTTTTTAAAAGAAGAATGCAATAATTCCTGTTTTTAAACATTACTTTTTCAGCAATCCATTTTTAAAGGGATACTATTTTTATGAACAGATTTACAATTCATTTATTATTGGTGAGTTTGGTTAATTCAGTGCTTTGCCTGCAAGCATCCGGCAATGAAATAGAAACCCAGATAACTCCCGAAAAGATACAAATAGGCCAACATGCTGAATTGTCTTTCATTCTTGAGGTTCCTCCCGGCACCTCAGAAATTATTTATCCCATTTTTAATGAAAAGATCAGTGATAAAATTGAGATCATAAACTACGGACATCCCGATACCCTTGAGCAAGGAGAGGCAACCGTGTTGCAGGTAAAAAGATGGTTGGTTGTTACATCATGGGAATCAGGATTTCACCCTGTTGAACCTCACACATTTGGATTTGTCACTAATGGTGATACACTATTTGTTGATTCATCTCCCACATTGCTCGAGGTAGAAGAATATGCCATAGATGAACAGGCAGAATTAAAAGATATCAAAGATATTTTGAAACAACCGGTAACTTTCAGAGAAATGTTGCCCTGGATTTTACTGGCAATACTTCTGGGAGTCATAATTTTTTTACTGATCAGATATCTTAAAAACAGACGTAAAAAAGAACCTGTGCCCGATTCGATCTGGGAAAAACCTGAAATACCCGCTCATATTGCTGCCATCAGTAGTCTGGAAAATTTAAAAGCCAAACAGTTGTGGGAACAGGGACAAATAAAACAATATTATATTGAACTAACAGGAATCATAAGGCAATACATTGAAAAAAGATTTGATGTGGATGCCCTGGAAATGACTACTCCCGAAACCATGGATGCCATGCAAAACAAACTGGAAAGCAGCACATGGGCTCAACTAAAAGATCTGCTTGAAAGTGCTGATCTGGTGAAATTTGCCAAATTCATTCCCAACGAACATTACCATACCAGCGCCATGGAAACATCCTTTGAGTTTGTTCACCTTACGCGTGAAAACGATCAGGAGCAAACAGAAAAGAATAACATTACCGATAATAATTCATCTTCAGCAAAGTAAAAAGAGGTATGATTCAGGATATAACTTTTGCCTATCAAACATTCTTATATTTTTTACTGGTTGTTCCATTCATCATAACCTGGTATGTTTGGAAACGAAGGAACCTGTATTCAGAGATGCAGTTTTCTCATACAGATTTCATGTCTCAGGTTCGTAAGAGTCCAAGGGTTCAATTTATTCATTTGCCATTCATACTTCGCATGTTGGCGTTTGTACTCCTGATTATTGCCCTTGCCCGGCCTCAATCTTCATCAAGAACGCAAAATATTGACATTGAAGGGATCGACATTGTTATGGCCATTGATATCTCCGGTTCCATGCTGGCAGAAGATTTCAAACCCAACCGCCTGGAGGCTGCCAAAACATCAGCACTGGAATTTATAGACATGCGCCCCGGAGACAGGATCGGGTTGACTGTATTCAGCGGTCAAAGTTTCACAATGGTGCCTTTGACAACCGACCATTTGTTGCTGAAAGACCTGTTAAACTCGGTAAGCACGGGTATGGTTGAAGATGGTACCGCCATTGGGGATGGACTGGCAACAGCCATCAACAGATTGCGCGAAACGGAAGCCATCAGCAAAGTGATCATTCTCTTAACAGATGGCATTAATAACTCCGGAGTTATTGATCCGCTTACCGCAGCAGAGATCGCCCAAATGCTTAATGTGCGGGTTTATACGGTTGGGGTGGGAAGTCCGGGACCTGTCCCCTACCCTCAACAAACACCTTTTGGAATCAGATATCAGGATGTTGAAATACCGGTGGATGAAGATCTGTTGAAGGAGATATCTGAAATGACAGCCGGGCAGTATTTTTACGCAGAAGATGAAAACACCCTGATGAATATTTACCGCGAGATCGACCAACTGGAAAGATCAAAAATAGATGTAACTGAATTTACAAGAAGAACAGACGAATATCTGCCACTGTTACTGATCGCCATGGGATTGTTGCTGTTAGAATTTATACTGCGCAGAACCTGGTTAAAGGTTACAACCTGATCACTTTAAAACGAAATAATGAACCGAGTCATGACAAACATTTTGACACAGTTCTGCTGAGCATACCGAAGTACACGAGGATGATCAGATTTCGCAGCATGCTCTGTCATGCGGTCAAAGTATTGAAAGTATTGTTGGCGAGCTCCCCCTAAGAAAAGAACGGGGAGCGAATTAATCAAAATATTAACAGATAAAAATATGAATATCATACAGTTTGAGAATCCGCACTATTTTTGGTTATTTGCGCTCCTGCCGGTTTTGATCCTTTTGGTATGGATATCGGTTTATTCCCGCAAAAAAAACCTTCGCAAATTAGGCAGTTCGCACATGATCAAACAAATGATACCTTACCACTCCTTTAAACGCACGTGGTTGAAGGCGCTGCTATTCATATTTGCTTTTGCTTCGCTGATCATGGCATTGGTAAATCCACAGGTAGGATATAAAACCGAGGAAGTAACAAGCAGCGGAATAGATATTGTAATAGCACTGGACGTAAGCAGAAGCATGCAGGCAGAAGACATTCGTCCGAACAGAATGGAAAGGGCTAAACTCGCAGTATCCAGTCTGATCGACAGACTGGAAAATGACCGGGTAGGATTGGTATTGTTTGCCGGTACCGCCGTTACACAAGTGCCCCTTACCCATGATCATGAGGCAGCAAAAATGATCTTGAGAACAGTAGATACAGAAAGTATAGATTTCCAGGGAACCTCGCTAAGTTCTGCCCTGGAACGAGGAATAGCAGCATTTTCCGGTTATGAAACAAACAGCAAAGTTATCATCCTTATTTCAGACGGAGAAAACCATGACGACAGCCCGGATGAAGTTGCCCAAAGAGCAGAGGAACAAAACATAATCATCCATACTGTAGGTGTTGGAACACCGCAAGGCGCTCCTATTCCTGTGGCCAGAAACAACCAACTGTCAGGTTTTCTCAGAGACGATGAAGGAAACACAGTGGTCAGCAGATTTGATGAAGCTTTGCTTAGAAACCTGGCTCAGACGGCAAATGGTACTTTTCAAAACAGCTCTGCTCCAGATCTTGGATTGAACAACATCCTTGATCAGATAAGATCCATGGAACAACAGGAATTTGAAACCAAAAAGTTTTCTGAGTACGAAAGCAGGTTTCATTATTTTATTGCTTTGGCTTTGTTGTTCCTTCTGCTGGATGTACTCATTTTCGAAAGAAAAAATATTTGGCTCAATACGATCCGATTATTTGATTAACAATTAGAATCATCTTTCATCCCTGATAAATAATGACTCAAAAGTGTATTTTTCACTAATTTACCTGGAAAAACATGATACACCAAACACCTCAATTTTCTTTGATAAACGCAAACCATAGAAAAAATGCCAAAGGGATTTTTCCCTGGATAGTTTTCGCTATTTATTTCTGCATATTTTTGTCATCTAACCTCATGGCTCAGAATGAAAATAAAAATATAAGAAGCGGAAATAATGAATATGAGAATGAACAATTCAAAGATGCCGAAATAGACTATCGCGAGGCATTGGAAAAAAATTCACAGAACCCTAAAGCATTGTACAATCTCGCCAATGCTCTTTACAAGCAAGGGCAATTCAAAGAGGCAGCAGATATTCTTAGTGGATTGTCAAGCATGGAGATCGATGAGAAAATTAAAGCAGATGCTCTCCATAATCTGGGAAATGCACAAATAAAAAACGAAGAACTTGAAGCAGGTATTGAGGCCTATAAAAATGCGCTGAGAATCAATCCGGAAGATCAGGATACCCGTCATAATCTTGCTCTGGCTCAGCAAATGCTTCAACAACAACAACAGCAACAACAAAACCAGGACGATCAGCAAAATGAAGATCAGCAGGATCAGCAGGATCAGCAGCAACAAGACGAAGATGAGCAACAACAGCAGGATGAACAAGAGCAGCAGCAACAACAACAGGATGAAGAACAAGAGCAGGAGCAGCCTCTCCGCCCCGACCAGATTTCTCCGCAGGATGCTGAAAGAATCCTTGAAGCGTTGAAAAAACAGGAGCAAGAGATCCAGGAGAACCTGGAAAGAGAAGAAAAACGAGCCCAACCGCGAGGTCGTCAAAAAGAATGGTAAATATTTTTATAATTTTGCAACGAGTTTATGCGTTACCACCTCAAAAAAACAGATATCATACACTTTATTTTATAAGTATATAAAACAAACAGAATACACAAAAACCTGAAAATGCGAAAATTATTCATTTTTATACTTATCATACCAGGCCTTTTGAGTTCTGGTTATTCCAACGATATTTCCTTTCAGGCATCTGCCCCCGAGGAGGTGGTCCTGGGAGAAAGATTCCAGGTAAGTTTTCAGGTCAATGCACGCCCCTCAAGTTTTAAAGCACCTGAGTTTTCTGGTTTCAGGGTACTTTCCGGACCCAGTCAGTCATCCAGTACATCTGTACAGATCATTAACAACCAAACCACGCGTACAATAACATTTACCTATTCTTATATTCTTGAATCCACAGAAGAAGGAAATTTTGAGATACCACCGGCAACCGCCATTATCGACGGCAAGGGGCATCGATCCAATGATTTGTCAATCAGAGTAGTAAAAGCATCCCAACAGCAAAGCAGTTCTTCACAGCAGCAAACACAGCCCCCGCAGGGCAATCAGTCGCAGCAAAGAGCATCTGCCGACGATCTTTTTATCAGGGCAAATGTGAGCAAAACCAATCCCTACCAGGGAGAGCAGGTTATTATCACCTACAAATTATATACACGTGTAAGCATTAGTCAATACTCTGTAGACAAACTTCCATCGTTCAGAAACTTTTGGTCAGAAAACCTGACCCCCTCGGGCAATCCTCAAACCAGCACAGAGGTGGTAAACGGAAAAACCTACCGGGTGGCTGAGATCAGAAGGGTAGCAATTTTCCCGCAAAGAAGCGGAGAATTAACCATTGAGCCGCTGGAGGTTGAACTGATCGTAAATTTGCCTGCCCAAAGAGACCGCAGAAGCCTTTTTGATGAATTTTTTGGCGGCACTTCCAGGCAGGTAAGACAAGTAGTGGCTTCCAACAGGGTCAACCTGGATGTACAACCATTGCCATCGCAAAACCGACCTGCCAATTTCTCAGGAATGGTAGGTACGGATTTCGATATTCAGGCCAATGTAACCCCCACAGATCTTCAGGTCAATGATGCTGCTACCCTTGAATTTACAGTTTCGGGCCAAGGAAACATACGAATGGTAGAAACCCCGGACTTTAGCTTTCCTGCCAATCTTGAGGTTTTTGATCCCAATATCAGTGATAACATCCGCAACACACTTTCAGGAGTATCAGGAAGCAGAACTTTCAGTTACCTGATGATACCACGCACCGGAGGTGAGTTTGTGATCCCGTCATTCAATTTTGTATATTTCAACCCCCGCGAAAAAAGATATATCACACGCCAAACGCCTGAGTTTACTCTTCAGGTAGAAGGAAGTGCTGCACCCCAGACCTCCTCCGGCGGATCGCAGGAAGATATCCGGATGCTTGGCCAAGACATAAGATTCATAAAAACAGGAGAAGTTGCTTTTCAACAACCCGGAGAATCCTTTTACGGCTCGCCCTTGTTTTTCATTCTGATCTTCGGACAGTTTGTTATTTTTATGGTTTTTCTAGTCATTCTTCGCAATCAGATCAAACTGCGCAGCAACCAGCAGCTACTCCGAACGCGCAAAGCAGAAAAACTGGCACGAAAACGACTCAAAAAAGCCAAAACATATTTACAACAGAATAATGAGGATGCTTTTTACGATGAAATATTCAAAGCACTATGGGGCTATCTTTCCGATAAACTCAGCATACCGGTTTCTATATTGAACAAAGAAAATGTGGAAGGTGCTTTTAAAACGAAAAAAGTACCCGGCGAATTATCAGAAAACTTTATCCAAACACTTGATCAATGCGACTATGCCAGATTTGCACCCGGAGAAAAAGAAGATAAAATGGAAGACATCTACCAAAGGGCACTGGAAACCATTGTGATGATAGAAAAGGAATTGAGAAATAAAAAAAATTAAATCCATGAAGGCAAAAACAATCTTTTTGACAATCCTTCTGATACCCATGCTTACGATCGGTCAGGATATGAATGCCCTTTTTGATGAAGCCAATGAAGCCTATAAAAAGAGTGAATACAATCACGCCATTGACCTTTACCAGGAAATACTTGCTACAGGTAATGTTTCAGCAAAAATTTATTACAACCTGGGCAATGCATATTTTAAAGACAACCAACTGGGCAAATCGATTTTAAACTACGAAAGAGCACTTAAACTTGAACCCGCCGATACTGATATTCAGTATAATTTGCAATTGGCAAAATCAAAAACCGTTGATAAAGAAGATGAACGCCTTCTATTGTTTTACGAAGCATGGTGGAAATCATTATATATGATGCAATCGTCTGATAAATGGGCAATTACTGCTATAATATTCATATTCTTATTTTTCATTTTCACAGGCTCCTATTTATTTGTCAGGGTCCGTATTATCCGAAAGACCAGTTTTTATGCTGCTTTGATCTTTATGCTTTTTTCTGTACTCTCCATTGTTTTTGCCCAAAAACAATACAACATCCTTACCGACAATACCCATGCGATCGTCATGAATCCGCGTGTAACAGCGAAAAGTTCACCATCTGCCCAAAGTCCTGATCTTTTTCTGATCCACGAAGGCACCAAACTAAACATTCGGTCAGCGATCAATGAGTGGTACGAGATTCAACTTCCTGACGGAAATATCGGTTGGATTAAGCAGGAAAGCGTTGAAAAAATCTGATTTTATGGAAGATGGACAACCTTTTCAGATGCAAATCGACAATTACGCTCTTGCTGCCTTTGCAGGTTACCTGGTACTGATTGTAATTGTAGGAATTCTTGCAGCACGCTTTTCATCACGGGGCATCAGCAACTTTTTTATCGGTGGAAGAAAAATGGGCATGCTCGTAGTGGCACTTTCTTCAGTAGTAAGCGGGCGAAGTGCATGGTTGCTGCTGGGTTTTACCGGCATGGCCTACACCATGGGATTATCAGCACTTTGGGCGGCAGCAGGATATATTGTTGCAGAATTCCTGCTTTTCCTTTACTTTGCTCCCCGCATCCGACATTTCAGTGAAAAACATGACTGCATTACCATACCCGATTTTTTCGAATCCCGTTTTCAGGACAATAGTGGAAAACTGCGTTTACTTGTTTCACTGATCATTGTGCTTTTTATGCTCGCATATGTATCGGCCCAATTTGTAGCAGGTGGAAAAACATTTAGCGCCGGATTTCAGATCAGTCAAAATCAGGGATTGATCCTTACAGCATCGATTATTTTGTTTTATACCATCGTGGGAGGTTTTTTAGCAGTAAGTGTTACAGATACCATTCAGGGATTTATTATGATCATTGCTCTCATTGTTCTGCCCGTCATTGTTATTTCCCACCTGGGTGGTTTTGCTGAATTTTACACCCACGCTTCGGCTATCTCTAACAGTGAGGGAAGTTTCACCAACCTTTTCGCCATCAGTGCGGGTGCATTGATCGGATTTTTGGGAATTGGTCTGGGATCCGTTGGCAATCCACACATTATATCGCGATATATGTCGATCAAAGATGCAGGGAAACTCAGGCAGGTGGCATTTGTGGGAACTGCATCCAATATCATCATGGCACTGGGCGCATTGGTTACAGGAATGGCGGGCAGAATTTATTTTCCTGAAATATCCCTATTGCCGGGGTCTGATGCCGAAAACCTTTACCCATTGCTGGCAGCAGAACACTTGCATCCTGTAATGTTTGGGGTTGTAATTGCTTCTATATTCGCCGCCATCATGTCCACCGCCGACTCACAACTTCTGGTCGCTGCCTCCGCTTTGGCAAGAGATATTTATGAAAAGAGTATTTTCAGAAGCCAAAAAATATCCCAGAAAAAACTGGTTTTCATGAGCCGCATGCTGGTCCTTTTGCTTGTTATCGTGGCTCTTCTTCTGGCATTCCTCGCAGAACAATTGGTTTTCTGGCTTGTACTGTTTGCCTGGGCAGGGCTTGGTGCCTCTTTGGGACCAACATCCCTGCTGGCACTATTTTGGAAACAAACATCAAAAACAGGTGTGATTGCCGGTATCAGTGCAGGTGCTCTTACAGTTATCATCTGGAATCAATCTGAACTGCTAAAAAACATGATTTATGAATTGGTTCCCGCCTTTACAATTTCTCTTTTTGTAACTTTGGGGGTTAGTAAATTGACCTCAGAAAAATCTGAAAAAGAATAAAAATACAAAACGAAATCACATTTAAACAAATACTAAAAAATGATGAACAAACTATTGATGATTTTTTTCCTTGCCACTTTTTTTGCCTGTCAAACGGGTAACCAGCAAGAAGGATATACACTTAAAGGAAACATGGAAGATGCAGCCGATCAGTGGGTATACCTGCAAGATCGTATAAGTGGTCAAATGGTGACAATCGATTCAGCTTTTATTGAAAATCAAGAATTTACCATGTCTGGCACCCAGGAACATCCCGAAATGTATTATCTGAGTTTTGAAGATATAGCCGGACGTTTTCCTGTGTTTCTGGAAAATGCTGAGATCACCATAACAATGAGCACCGAAGATCCTTCAGGTTTCAAGGTTACCGGTTCATCTTCCCATGATATTTATACACAAAGTAACGAAATACGAGAACCTCACAATGAAAGACTCCGTGCCATACAGCAGGAGATGATATCGGCAGAAGTTACCCGTGACGAGGAACTCATGGATCAATTAAATGAGAGAGCAATTGCTGCAGAACAGGAACTAAGAAAAGAAACCGAATCCTTTTTAGCAGAACATTCTACTGAACCTGCCGGTGCTTTTATTGCAATGCGCACACTCACCCATGGTCTTGACTATGATGAAATGAAGGAGGTACTCAATATTTTTGATCCCTCTCTGGCGGGTACACGCTACTACGACGATCTGAGCGAAAGGGTTGATAAACTTGAAAAGGTTGCCGTTGGAAACCCATCTGTAGATTTTACTTCCGTTACACCTTCCGGGGAAGAACTTTCTCTGTCTGATTTCAGAGGCAAGTATGTGTTGATCAATTTCTGGGCATCCTGGTGTCCTTATTGTCGTGAGGAGAATCCTTACCTGGTAAAAACCTATAATACGCTGCAAAGCGATGATTTTGAAATACTCAGTGTTTCTCTTGATCGCGAAAAAGATGCATGGGTAAAAGGAATAGAGGATGATAATATGCCCTGGCCGCAGGTAAGTGATTTGAAAGGATGGAACAACGATGCCGCCGACTTATACGTGGTCCGAAGCATTCCTCAAAATGTTCTGATCAGCCCTGATGGTACCATTATTGACCGCAACCTCGGACATGTAGAACTGGAATCGCGATTGAAACAATTGCTTGAAAGTCCTGCCAAATAAACCTTCAGAAGGAAGGATCAAAAAATATATCTCATCTGAAATATCAGATGATTATTCATAACAGGATCAAGGGTTGATGTAGCTTGATAGTTTTCATCAAATTCGTTTGTGTAAACAGCACTGTAGAAGGAGTATTCCAGGGCAGCGGAAAACTTTTGGAAACCATAAATAATCCGGGGTGAAACCCTGAACAGCGAATGTAATTCATCAAACCTTGAATATCCTGGTATTTTCAGATAGGGATCAGCAGATCCAAGGTTTTCGGTATATCCTGCAAAAAATCCGTAACTCAGGTCATTTGACTTATAATCAATATCCATCCAGGTTGAGAGCGTACGAAGGTTGGCATAATCATAATCTGCATCCCAATCAAAAGGATTTTCAGCAGTTTCTCTGCCTTTTGCACCGTATCCGCCGATCATGATAAAGTGCGATAGATTTTCACCATATACCCCTTGTAATTTGAAGGTTAAATTCTCAATGTTTATCCTGGTAAAAGCCTGCAAATTATAAGATCCTATGGTTTTAGATGTTGCCATTCCTGCATTTGTACTGTCTCTGGGCGACAAATATTTATAACCTGCTGTGGTACCCAAAACAAAATTTTCTTTGTTAAAACGCAGTTGAAGTTGTGTGTCAGGCAATCCGGAATTTCGCTGGGCATCAAAAGGACCGGGAGTACGATGGGCTCCATGTGTAAGCAAAGAAAGTGATCCGGTAAATGACTGACTCAAATGATGGGTAAGTCGTATTTGTGGTGAGCGGTTGAGGGGATGAAAAGGTACTGCGGCAGCAAAAGAGATGTTGGATGGAAAGCAATCCATTACAAATACCGGATGAAAAGCATGCCCGGCCAGCAATTCGGTTTTATCCCATTTCAATTCCAAATAAGCAAGTCTTAAACGCAACAATCGGGAAGATGCCTGATCAATTCCAAAAAAATCGGCTTCCAGACTGGCATTAAGTTTGGCGCCCCATACCTCGGGCCCACCAATTCTGAATCCAAAGCGTGACTGCAATGAAAGCATATTGAGTTTATTTCGTGCATGGATATCATTGCCTGCTTCATCAAAAACAGGTTTTTTCGGAAACAAATACATCTCTCCGTCCCGTGTTTCCACAGAACGATAGGTATCAAAAATAGCCTCATAACTAACAAAACCATAAGGCGTTACCTCCAGATCATCTGTTTGAGAAAAAACAGAACCTACACATATGAATGTAAGAACAATCAAGAATATCAATCGATTCATTTTAATGATGTTTTAGAATTTGTTTTTAATACTAAGAAAAGAAATGGTATATACAGAATCACTAAAAATCAGCTGCTTCAGACGCCAGTATCATCTTTCAAAGAATATTCAATGCTTTCCTGTCAGCAAACAACTTTATGCATCAATCAATGAAGTCATGTGAAAGAGAACAAAACAATGCCACCACAATATGATTGTCAAACGCTGGTGATTATTTCACCCGGAAATGATCAAAATGCATGAGAAAGAAAGTTTTGAACAGTGATCTCATTGAAAAAACACTGTTTTTGAATTGCAAAAGTATAACAAAACAAAGATAGATTGCCCATTACTCCGGTTTTCTTTTCTCAACAGAAGGAGGAAAATTGATCAAAAAAAAAGGGTTATCCCCGATAAGGATTTTTTATCGACAAATAGCCAACCCTCATAACATTAAATACACAAATTGAAGATTTCTGATAAAACAAGACCCGGAGGTAATTATTTTTCAGAAAAAGAAAGACCTCAGGAATTTTGTTAACAACATATTGATTAAAAAACATGGATGATAAGGCACAAAATAAAATAAATTTCTTCAATAAAGTTTTGGCGTTTCGTAAGATTCTTTATCTTTGCACTATTATTCCTTCGAAAAACATTTTCTTTGATTTTCTATTATTAAACCAAATTTCCTTTGTCAATCAAAAAAGTCTGAAACTGCAATTTACATTTTTCGCAATTGCATTTCTTAGGGTGAATTATGCACAACTAAATTCAATGCCCGTTAAATTCCTTATTTTCATATAATTTTAAATATCTCAAACCAGATTGAACATCTGCGTGAAATAATCAATTATTTAAGTCAAGTTATTGCAAAAGAATGTTCAATCATAAATATAATCGTAATTAACTTTAATTTTCACAATTCATGTACGATATTGTATCCTTAAACAACAAGCTACTCACCGAATTAAAAGAGATCGCCCGATCTTTAGACATTAAAAAGATAGATTCTTATAAGAAGCAGGAGCTTGTTTACAAGATTTTAGATGCACAAGCATTAAAACCCAACGAAAATTCCGAAAAATCAGAGAAATCAGAGAAAGGAGAAAAAAAATCCAGCAGACCCAGAAAAAGGATCCCATTGTCTTCTTCCAAAGAAAAACAGGAAAAGGAGGCAAAAGCTATCAAAGAAAGTAAAACCGCTGATGTGGTCTCAGATGCCAAAAAATCGATCAAAGAATCTTCTGCTGAAGCTCCTAAAGGAAGCACAACAGATGAATCAGGAATTTCAAGGATCAGCCATAGCGATATTAAACCCCCCAGCGATAGTGAAAGCGAAAAAAACCGCGAAACGGTAAACTTTCCTTTCATTCATAAAGATATCAAAGACGCGGAAAAGCATCTGCCCATAAAACCGGAAAACAGAGACTACACAACGGACAGGTATCCCAGAAACAAAGCCATCAAAGACCCCATTGAAACACCAAGAAGTAGTGAGGGAAGCACCAGTGAAGGAAGCAGCAGCATTAGAAGCAGCAGTGTTAGCAGTGGCAGCAGTAGTATTAGAAGCAGCAGTAGTAGTAGTAGTAGTAGCAGCAGCGGCAGCAGCAGTATTAGAAGCAGCAGCAGTATTAGAAGCAGCAGTAGTAGTAGTAACACCGGCAGTGGTAGCGGTAATTCCTACACTTCCAATCAAAATAAAAGTTTCCAGAACAAAGACCACAACCAAAGACCCAGGACACAGGAAAACAAAGGCAAAGAGACAACCTACGATTTTGATGGTATCATTACTGCCGAAGGTGTTTTGGAGATCATGTCAGACGGATATGGTTTTCTCCGCTCATCAGACTACAACTACCTGAATTCTCCTGACGATATCTATGTTTCGCAGAGTCAGATCAAGCTATTTGGACTGAAAACAGGTGATACGGTAAGTGGTGGAATCAGACCGCCCAAAGAAAATGAGAAATATTTCCCATTGATCAAGGTAGAAAAAATCAATGGAAGAGACCCCGCCGAAGTTCGCGACCGCGTACCCTTTGATTTTTTAACCCCCTTGTTTCCGCAAGAGAAATTTGCTTTAACAGGGCATTCGCAATCTAATTTATCCTCCAGGATCATTGATATGTTTGCACCCATTGGTAAAGGACAGAGAGGATTGATCGTGGCACAACCCAAAACAGGTAAAACCATATTGCTGCAGGATGTTGCCAACGCCATTGCTGCCAACCACCCGGAGGTATTTCTGATTGTTTTGCTTATCGATGAAAGACCTGAAGAAGTTACCGAAATGGCACGAAATGTAAAAGCGGAGGTTATATCCTCTACTTTTGATGAACCTGCCGACAGACACGTAAAAGTAGCCAATATCGCCCTTGAAAAAGCAAAAAGAATGGTGGAATGTGGCCATGACGTTGTGATATTGCTTGACTCTATAACACGCCTGGCACGTGCC
>CAYMLS010000018.1:13567-18837 GCA_964390665.1 uncultured Bacteroidales bacterium
TTTAACACCGTTGCTCCTGCATCAGGAAAGGTTTTGTCGGGTGGTGTAGACGCCAATGCCTTGCATAAACCCAAAAGATTTTTTGGTGCAGCAAGAAACATTGAAGAAGGAGGTTCGTTATCCATCATTGCAACTGCCCTTATCGACACAGGATCTAAAATGGACGAAGTGATCTTTGAAGAATTTAAAGGTACCGGTAATATGGAGTTACAACTGGATCGTCGTTTGTCTAACAAGCGTATTTTCCCATCCATAGATATTGTTGCTTCCGGTACACGCCGGGAGGATCTGTTAATCGATAAAGATATGATGAACAGGATCTGGATACTGCGGAAATTGCTGACCGATATGAACCCCATTGAAGCAATGGAATTTCTGCAATCACGAATGAGAGGTACAAAAACAAATGAAGAGTTCCTTATTTCTATGAATGGTTAGAAGGATACAGGTTCAGAAACTATTTTCCTGAAACACATTCAGGAACTCAAATTACAAAGGGCTGCATAAGCAGCCCTTTGCTTTTTTATACCCAGCCATCATTCTCAAATCTTAAAATATGAGCCCACTATGAAAACGAGTTTTCGGAATATTCGTGAAAATACCATGTCTTTATTTATCTGAATGTCAGGCATTAAAACTTGTGTCCATTCATGAAATTTGTGGATTACATAGTTTTTGTAGTGGACGCAAACAATATTTTTATAACGAATTTCTCAAACTTATCCCCTCATTTTTCTTTTTTTCAACCTCAATGAATTGAAAACCACGATCACATCCGACAAGGCCATGGTTCCTGCCGCGATCATAGGACTTAAAACACCGGTTATGGCAAGCGGAATAGCCATTACATTGTAAATAAATGCCCAAAAAAGGTTTTCTTTGATGGTACGTTGTGTCAGATAAGCCGATTCGAAAGTACGTGCTAACAAGGAAAGGTTACCTTTCAGTAAAACCACTTCGGCAGATTTCACGGCAACCTGTGTTGCATTGCTCATGCTAATACCCACAAAAGATTTTGCCAAAGCCGGAGCATCATTGATACCATCGCCAACCATGGCGATCTTATAATCAGCTGAAAGCTTGTCCACGATCTCTAATTTCTCATGGGGTCGTTTCTCTGAATAAACCTCTTCAATGCCCAACTGATCAGCTATTTCATTGCATTTATGCTCCCTGTCGCCGCTCAGTAATACGGGTTGAATGTTTCTTTTTTTCAGAAAATCCATCATTTCTTTTGCTTCGGCTTTCACCTCGTCTTCAATATCCACCCATCCTATCAGGTTTCCGTTCATGGTAAGGTAAATATTGTGGTTACGATCTGTGGTAAGTTCCCGCACCATATCATAGGATCCAAGGGTATATTTATTACCCTGTTGATCGGTTGCCGACATGCCAATTCCTTTTTCTTCTTCCACATGGCCGAGCAAAACAGGTTCACTACCCCTGAGTTCATGCACCAACGATCTGGCAATGGGGTGAGATGAATGTTTTTCAATACTGAACAAAAGAGACGCAATGCTCTGCTGGGTCTTTCCACCCATTGCCTTCATATCCTTTATCCTGAATTTGCCTGTTGTAAGGGTTCCGGTTTTATCAAAAACAATTTTCTGAACCCTGGCAAATTTATCAAATACGCTTCCCCCTTTGATGAGGATACCGTTTTTGGCAGTCCTTCCCAAACCCACAACTACAGCAGTGGGAATGGCAAGCCCAAGGGCACAGGGGCATGCGATCACCAGCACAGCAATCGCTCTGAGAAACGATTCCCTAAATTCCAATCCTGCCCCAAAATACCACCCCAACAGGGTAAGGATAGAGATACCCACCACTGTAGGCACAAAAATGCCACTGATCTTATCTGCCAGATTTTGTAGCTGCGGTTTATCTTTTTGCGCAGCTTTAACCATTTGTATGATCTGCGAAAGGACTGTTTCTTCTCCGGTGGCAATCGCCTTTAATTTTATATTTCCAGATTCCAGAATGGTACCTCCCACCACCTTATCTCCTTTGGTACGATCAACCGGAACACTTTCTCCCGAGATCATTGACTCATCAATACTTCCATAACCCCAGAAAATTTCTCCATCCACCGGTATCTGATCTCCTGTGTTTACAAGAATAAAATCGCCTTTCACCAGTTTTGAGGAGTCGATCTCTTCAATATACTCCTGCCCTTCATGCATTTCCTGGTGAATTTTTTTGGCTTTTGTTTTCTGCAAACGGGTAAGTTCATCAATGGCAGATGTTGTTTTTTTCACAGAGCGATGCTCAAGCATATTACCCAACAGAACAAGAGTAATGATACTGGCAGAGGTTTCATAGAACAAATATTTCGGTCCCAGATCGAGCAAGGTACCTGTTAAACTGTAGAAAAAAGCGGCGGTACTACCCAAAAAGATCAAAACATCCATATTGGTGACCCCTGCTTTCAGACTATGATAGGCACTTTTTCCGAAATGAAAAAAACCCACGATAAAAACCGGTATGGTCAGGGCAAGTTGAAAAAATTCATTGTGCAGAATTTTAACCGGAATAAACATGGCCAAAATCAAGGGCACAGTGAAGATGGCGGAAAACCAGAATTTTTTCTCAATGGAACTTAATTTCCTTTTTGTGTTTTCTGTTGTTGAACCTTCGTCATCAAGGGATTTCTCCGAAACTGAATACCCCAGATCATGAATGGTTTTTTTGGCTTTTTCCTCATCCAGTCCTTCCGGAAGGTCGAAAGTTACATCATCCGTGGTGAAATCTGCATGAACATTTTTGTACCCTTGCTTTTCAAGGGCTTTTTTGATCCCAAGAGAACAATTGGTACAACTCATGCCCTCCACTTTAAATTCTATATTTTTATAAAGATCGTTGGTTTGCATAGTAAAATAGTTGAAAAATCAATAAAGTATAAAACAGCATAACACCAGGTCAGCAAAAGAGTTTAAAAACGATCCATGGTGGCATTTTATTTAGTGTCGGCAAGAAAACCCTTATTTTTTATGTATTTGAGTATAAATCGTCAAAGACAAGGCTTTCGTCTCGTTTTTTCAACGAGATGAATCCAGGGAGTTTACTTTTCGCAAATAGCCAGAGCTGAGCATGTCGAAGTAACTGTTTTGAAGGCGGGCTCAACGCCGCAACTGGCGTTTTCTTGCAAGCACTATTTATCTGACGTGAGTTTATCAAAGATATAACCACCATCTTCCGGTCCCCACACCTGCTCATGGTTTTCATTCCATCCTCTGTCCCAGGTAATAACTTTCTCAGCATCTATCCAGGCATCAGAAGTAACATAGGAGGCACCTCTCCATGAACTGAAACATGTATTTTCCGGTGTAGATCCCTCATAAACATCATCATTGGTTTTGGTAAGATACAATTCGCATCCTGGTCTGTCTGTCAAATCCTCATCACTTATCTTTTGAAGAAGGTCAGAATCATGGCATCCACCGGTAAACCTTTGCGGATCTTTGATTTCATATACCCTGCTCACGATACTTTTACGATCTTCTGACAGCGACAAATGATAAACCCTTTGTCTGTATGGATTTTCAGCGTTTGAATAAACCGACTGCTCCACATACAACCAATATCCATCATCTTTATGCTGCCATACAGGTTTCATGCACAAAATGATGTGAAAATAAGCAGTGTCTTTCTGTGCAAGTTTTTCAGAACTAAATGCGCCTGTCATCATGCTCTTCAGATCAGACAAATCATCGGAAGACAATTTGTTATTCTGCGCCATGGATTTGTAAAGTGTAAAAAAAAGAAATACCAGAAGAAGAAAGATTTTGGAGAATTTCATGATCTGTAATTTTTAATTATCGAAGTTAGTCATTATTTAAAAAGTTATACCAACCCATGACAAAAATTTTGACACAGTTCTGCTGAGCATGTCGAAGTACAGGCAAATGAGAAGATGTGGCGGTATGGCAAACATGCATTGTAAACATTTTTGGCGAGTTCCCCCGTAAGAAAAGAACAAAGACCTCTTTAATCGAATTTAATTCATATAAAACAGGCATAGATACAAATAAAGCACAAGGCATACGCTAAAAGCAAGTAAGGATTTTACTCAGCAAATTGCGCTATTTTATCCTTTTGAAAAAAAATAATAAAAACTGACAGCATATTTATTATATTATCTAATTTTCAGGATATGTATTTTTGCAAAAGCAATGGATGAGTCCACTCCGAAAACTCGTTTTCGGTAAAATTGACTTCGTCGAGCTTCGGTTCGTGAAAATATTATGTTTTTATTTACCTGAATGTCAGGCATTAATTTTAGTGTCAATTTGTGTTATTTGGGTAATTTGGGGATAATAAACTTTTTGTAGTAGGCTCATAATGCTTTTTCAATCCATAAAACCGGGATCAAAAAAATGAGAAAAGATCAACAAAAATGACGAAATTTGCTTTATAGAGTAAAAAGAAAACAGCAACACAATGGAAATAAAAACAGATATTTTACTTGGCGATAGTGCTGAGGTACTTAAAAAAATTCCTTCAAACTCAGTTGATTTGATATTCACTTCGCCTCCATATGCAGATCAAAGGAAAAGCACGTACGGTGGTATTCATCCAGATAAATATGTTGAATGGTTTTTACCCATATCGAAAGAATTATTAAGAGTTTTGAAACCAAGCGGAACTTTCATTTTAAATATTAAAGAGAAAGTTGTAAATGGTGAAAGAAGTATTTACGTAATGGAATTAATTTTGGAAATGAGAAAACAGGGTTGGTTATGGACTGAAGAATTTATCTGGCATAAAAAAAATTGCTATCCTGGAAAGTGGCCAAACCGTTTTAGAGATGCATGGGAAAGACTTCTCCAGTTCAACAAAGATAAAAAATTCAATATGTATCAGGAAGAGGTAATGGTTCCGATGGGCAATTGGGCCAAAACCCGACTAAAAAAATTAAGCGATACCGACAAAAGAAGAGACGAATCTAAAGTGGGTAGTGGGTTTGGAAAAAATATTTCAAATTGGACCACAAGAGAAAAAGCATTCCCTACCAATGTGCTTCATCTGTCAACAGAATGCAGCAACAAAAAACACAGCGCTGCATTTCCCGAAGAATTGCCCAAATGGTTTATCAATTTATTTACCCAACCCGGAGACACTGTGCTTGATCCTTTTATGGGTTCGGGCACCACTAATTTGGTGGCTCAGCGGTTAGACAGAAATTCGATCGGTATTGAATTGCTACCAGAATATTATTCTATGGTGAAAGATCAAATACAACCACTGAAATTAGTCCTGTTTGAACCAGA
>CAYMLS010000018.1:18937-29842 GCA_964390665.1 uncultured Bacteroidales bacterium
TCTTTTTAGAATCATATTCAAGAATGATAAATAAATTTACCAAAGAATTCTCTAACGATTTTTGTTCCGAGGATGGTCAAATCGACTGGAACAAACTTGTTGAATTCAACTCGGCAAAAAAATAAAATTCCCATACATCCCATAACATACAAAGTACATCCCATAACATACAAAGCATCATAAAAAGCAACAGTTCGGAACAATTAAATTGATCTGATCGGATCACAAAGTAATTTTTCCACCCTCCCGGTTGCCTAAAAAACAGTACCTTTGCCATCGGAAAATATACTTTAAATCCTGATTATGAACATCATACTAATCATTGGTTTTTCGCAGGCAATCATACTCTCTTTTTTGATTTTTTTCAAGAAAGGAAAAACAATGTCTGATTTTTTCCTGGGTTCGCTGTTTGTCATTTTTGGCATTACCCTGTTTTTAGGTTATGTTGAATTATACAACCGCCAAAACAATTACCCCTACCCCGCTTTGATGAATACATCTGCCCCTTTCATCCTGCTGCACGGTCCCCTGTTATGGTTCTATATAAAGTCACTCACAACGCAACGATTCAGATGGAAAGGGACTTACCTGCTACATTTTGTCCCCTTTGTTTTCGCCATGATTTTAATGTGGATAACAAATTATTCATTACCCCCACAAGAACGAATAGTGCTTGAAACATCAGAATCTTTTAAAAATCAGATCACTTTCCCCTTATTGGTAGGACTGATCGCAGTGTCGACGCAGGGATATTTTATTTGGGGCATCATCATGATCCATCACTATCAGAAAAAGATCAAAACCTATTTTTCCAATGTTAGCGAAATAGACCTCAAATGGTTAAAATTTCTTTTGATATCGGGTGTGTTTTTTTATGCCTTCAACAGCGGATTGTATATCGTTGATATTTTCGCCCGTTGGTTTACATACAATACAATGCAAACACTGGCCTATTCATTTTCTTCTGTTTTTATTCTGGTACTGGGATTTTACGGGCATAGCCAGACAGATCTGTTCAGTTCCAGACCCATCAACGTGGAATTAAACTCACCGGACAAAACACAAGAGATGCTTAGTGAACCACCCACCGTTACAGATGGCAGAGATCAGGAATTTATTGACCATCTGCTTCATTTCATGCAAAAAGAAAAACCACATCTGAACCCGGATCTGAACCTTGCCGATTTAAGCCGGCAAACAGATGTAAGTATGGATTATTTATCGAACATTCTCAATAAACACTTGCACAAAAGTTTTTTTGACTTTATAAATCATTACAGGATAAAAGAGTTTAAAAACCGTTGCACAAACGGATTGGATCCCAAATATACGATCATGGGCATGGCATATGAAAGTGGATTTAACTCCAAAGCAACCTTTAACAGGGTATTTAAAAAACATACCGGTTCAACCCCAGGGGAATACATCGCAAAAGCAAGAGAATTCAAAATTTCGTCTGCAAACGCTCTTCAAAAGAAAGAACAAACCTAAATTTAAGACACATAAAACAAAAGACAATGACAACAGAACAGAAAATTCGCGTAAGATTTGCACCCAGTCCTACCGGTCCATTGCATATTGGTGGTGTAAGAACAGCTTTGTACAACTACCTTTTTGCCAAAAAGCACGGAGGCGATTTTTTGCTGCGCATAGAAGATACGGATCAGGGCAGGTTCGTACCCGGCGCCGAGGAATACATCATGGAATCCTTGAAATGGTGCGGCATATTGTGGGACGAAGGTCCGGACAAACCCGGCCCCCACGCCCCCTACCGCCAATCGGAAAGAAAAAAAATGTATGAAAGTTTTGCTTTTCATCTTGTTGAAAAAGGGCATGCCTATTTTGCCTTCGACACACCTGAAGAATTGGAATCGATGCGCAAAAAAACAGAGGCAGAAAAGGGAAATGCACAGTACGATGCAAACACACGAACTGGCATGACCAACTCCCTTACACTTTCGGCAGAGGAGGTAAGCGAAAAACTCAGCAGGAAAGTTCCTTATGTGATCCGCTATAAAATGCCCGAAAATGAAGAAGTGGTTCTCCATGATATCATACGTGGCGAAGTAAAGGTAAACACGCAACAACTTGACGACAAGGTGCTTTTTAAAAGCGATGGCATGCCTACCTACCACCTTGCCAATGTTGTTGATGACTACAAAATGGACATAACACATGTGATCAGGGGTGAGGAATGGTTGCCTTCTCTTCCCTTGCATGTGATGCTTTACCTCAGTTTGGGCTGGGAAGAAAAGATGCCCCGGTTTGCCCACCTGCCTCTTTTACTGAAACCCGACGGCAACGGCAAACTGAGCAAGCGAGATGGCGACAGACTGGGATTTCCCGTATTTCCGCTCAGATGGAAAGATCCACGAACCGGAGAACTATCAAGCGGTTATCGTGAATCCGGATATTTCCATGACGCTTTTGTGAATATGCTTGCTTTGCTGGGATGGAACCCCGGTACCGAGCAGGAAGTTTTTTCCATGGAAGAATTGATCAAAAGTTTTAGTCTGGAAAGGGTTGGAAAGTCAGGATCTAAATTCGATCCGCAAAAGGCCATTTGGTTCAATCACCAGTACCTGCTCAAAAAAGATGAGAAAGAGATCGCATCGCGTTTTCATGAAATTGTAAAACAGAAAGGATTTGAAAAAGACCCCGGTACGATAGAAAAAATCGTATACATGGTAAAAGACAGGGTGAACTTTGTACACGAAATATGGGATCAGGCGTCTTTCTTTTTCGAAGCACCAGATCAGTACGATGAAAAAATAGTAAAGAAAAAATGGAAAGAAGATACGCCGGAGATCCTCAGCCAGGTAATATCCGTGCTGGAGACAACCGAAAACTTTACCGCACCAAATTTGGATGAGGCTTTGCACAATTACATGGAAAAAAATGAAGTAGGTGCCGGAAAACTGATGACCGCCCTGCGCATTGCCCTCGTAGGAGCAGGAAAGGGCCCCGACCTGAAAGAGATCATGGAAGTGCTGGGCAAAGAAGAAGTGATCAACAGGATAAGAAAAGCCAACGAAAAATTGGGTTAACAAACAAAAAGGCAGAACCTTATTTTAGCTTTTGGTTTTCCAGGGTAAGTTTTACATATTCATCGAGTTGGGTATACCATTCCAAACCATATTTTCTGATGAGAGAATCTTTCAGAAAAACATAAACAGGTACTTTTAATTGATCACCCTTGGCTCTTGCACAATCGCAAATAGGCCAGCGGTGATAATTTACCGCTTCATAATTGGAATATTTGGTGATCCTGATGGGATACAAATGACAGGAGACAGGTTTTTGAAAATCTGTCTTTTTTTCTTCCCATGCCTTTTCTATGGCACATTTGGCAATGTTATCATCATCGAAAAACACATAGGAGCACTCCTGTTTGTTCACCAATGGTGTTGTATATTCACCGTCGATGTCGGTAACATATTTCCCCTGTTTTTCCACAGCACCTATGCCATCGGGTCGCATATAAGGTTTTACCTTATCATAGATCTGCTTAAGAATTTCGGTCTCCTCCTTTTCAAGTGGGGCACCGGCATCGCCATGAACGCAGCACCCTCCATGGCATACAGGAAGATCACAAACAAAATTTTCGGTATAGACCTCGTCAGAGATCAAAGTATCTTCAATGATAATCATAGCGCAAAAGTAAAGATATTTTTATTGAGAATGGTTCTGAATTAGAAGAATAAAAACGGCAGGTGTTTGCCAAATATACCTTATACAAAAAAATACAATTATCTTTACGCGTTAAACAGAGTCTGTCCTTTAAATCAATCAGGACAAGCAAAACCTACTAAATCAGTATACCCCAATGCAAAACAAAACCCGGAAACCTACTCTTTTTCAGGCACTGATCCCCGTTATTTTCCTCACTGCACTCATATCCATCAACGTATTTGTATTTGGCGACGATTCTTTATCGGGTTCCAACCAGATCGTACTGATCCTCTCAGCGTCGGTTGCAGCCATTGTTGCTGTATCATTGGGGCATAAGTGGCTGGATTTGCGGGCCGGAATTGTTAAAAGCATTGGTTCGGCCATGACTGCTATCCTCATCCTTTTACTGATCGGTTCTTTGGCCGGCACCTGGTTGCTGGGAGGCATTGTTCCGGCCATGATCTATTATGGTTTGCAAATATTGAACCCCACTATTTTTCTGTTTGCCGCCTGTATTGTAAGTGCCATTGTTTCGTTGGCCACCGGGAGTTCATGGTCAACGGTAGCCACCCTCGGCATTGCTCTTCTCGGCATAGGCAGGGCATTGGGTTTACCGGAGGGCATGATCGGCGGTGCTATTATTTCAGGAGCCTATTTCGGAGATAAGATGTCGCCACTGAGCGATACGACCAACCTCGCACCTGCCATGGCAGGCACCGATCTTTTCACCCATATAAAGTATATGGCCTGGACAACCATACCCTCTATCTCCATCAGTCTGATCATTTTTCTTATCTTAGGATTTTATAAAGGACGAACCAGTGAGCTCACCGATATCGAACCTGTTTTGAACGCACTCAGTACGACCTTCAACATCACCCCCATTCTCTTCCTTGTGCCGGCATTGGTTATTTTTCTTATCGTAAGGAAAGTACCAGCCCTGCCCGCTCTTTTTGCCGGCACCATAGCCGGTGCTGTTGCCGCACTGATCTTTCAACCCCAAATTATTGAACAGGTGAGTGGCATCAGCAGATCTGCCTTCCATCTGGCATCTTATGTTGCCATCATGAAATCGATGTACACCACCATTACGGTAGACACAGATCATGCTATGGTCAACAGTTTGTTGCAGACAGGAGGTATGGCGGGGATGCTCAATACCGTTTGGCTGATCATCTGTGCCATGATATTCGGAGGCATCATGGAATCGAGCGGCTTGTTGCACCGCATTACCGAATCGGTGATCAAACTGGCACACAATACCGGTTCATTGGTAGCGTCAACAGCGGGAACATGTATGTTTTTCAACATTACTGCCAGCGATCAGTATCTGAGCATTGTGGTTCCGGGTCGTATGTTTGCAGAAACATACAAAGACCGTTTGTTGAAACCCCAGAACCTGAGCCGTACCCTGGAAGACAGCGGAACCGTAACATCCGTATTGGTACCCTGGAATACTTGTGGAGCAACCCAGTCTACCGTATTGGGGGTGCCTACGCTGGTGTTTTTACCTTATTGTTTTTTTAATATCATCAGTCCTTTTATGACCATTATTTTTGCTTATCTGAACATAAAAATATCACGATTCAAATCCAAAGAAGAAGCAGAGAAATATTCAAACAAAGTAGTTTAAAGAAATAAGCAATACTGATTTGAAAAGAATAATTGTATCGGTCACCAATGATCTGGCGACAGATCAAAGGGTAAAAAAAGTTTGTCGTTTCCTGGTCAGCAGAGGTTTTCGTGTCACAATGACCGGCGTCATACGCCCTTACAGTCGTCCATTACCCCCTATGGATTTCGCCACCCATCGCTTCAAGGTGTTTTTTCAAAAAGGTTTTTTCTTTTACGCGGAATACAACATAAGATTATTCTTTTATCTGATCTACCAAAATCCGGATATTTTTGTATCGAATGATCTGGATACACTCTTGCCTAACTATCTGGTATCCAATTTAAGGAAAAGACCACTGGTTTACGATTCACACGAATATTTTCTGGGGTCTACCGAGATCGCCCATCGCAAATGGGTTAAAAAAGTATGGGAGATCATCGAAAAGAACATATTTCCCCGTTTAAAGAATGTGATCACGGTGAATGAATCCATCGCAAGATTATACGAGCAGGACTATGGGATCAAACCTGCCGTTGTCCATAATTTCCCACCCAAACAAAACCATGAAAACACCAAAACACGAAAAGCGCTAAACCTGCCTGAAGACAAAAAAATAATTCTGATGCAAGGCAGTGGTATTAATGTACAACGGGGAGCAGAGGAATTGATAAAAGCCATGCAACCCATATATGGTTTGCAGAATATACACCTGCTTTTCATCGGGGGTGGCGATGTATGGGAAGAAATACAGGAACTGACGCTAAAACTACATCTCACAGACAGGATTACTTTTCTACCCCGGATGCCCTTTGAACAAATGATGGAATACACCCGGTTATGTGATTTGGGAATCAGCATCGACAAACCAGTCAGTTTAAATTATCAGTTTAGTTTGCCCAATAAACTCTTCGACTATATCGCAGCAGGGTTACCCGTTCTGGCATCTCCCCTTACGGAAGTAAAAAAAATCGTTGAAACTTATGATGTTGGACTGTGCATCGAAAAACATGAAGAAGAACATATCGCACGGATGATCAGCAACATGTTTGCAGATCAAGAAAGGTATAATAACTGGAAAAACAATACGGTTATCGCTCATTCAGCATTGAACTGGGAGAAAGAAGAAGAAAAACTAAAAAGGATCTATGCCCCTCTTCAATAAACACATTCAGGAATCTTGTTCAGAGGAGGAACTTTCTTTCTCCTGCTCAAGTTCCGGATTCAAATCCAGCACTTTACCATTTTCGCAGCGGAATATCCTTCCAGGGAAGCGATCAAACAAAGTGTAATCATGGGTAGCCATTAAAATGGCCCGGCCGGTTTTTGAAATATCGAAAAGCAGTTCCATAATTCCCAGGCTGGTTTCGGGATCGAGGTTTCCGGTAGGTTCATCAGCCAGGATAATGTCGGGGTCGTTGAGCAAAGACCTTGCTATAACCACCCTCTGCTGCTCACCACCCGAAAGTTGATGAGGCATTTTAAATCCTTTCGTTTGCAAACCCACCTTTTCCAGAACATCCTGCATACGTTCGTCCATGGCTATGTTGTCGCGCCATCCGGTGGCCTTCATCACAAAAAGGAGGTTGTCTTTAACCGTTCTGTCGCTTAGCAGTTGAAAATCCTGAAAAACAATACCGATTTTTCTTCTCAGGTAAGGGATCTGCTTGTCACGTAGTTCGTGCAAATTGAAACCAGCCACTTTGGCCTGCCCGTCCTTCATGGGCAGATCAGCATACAATATTTTCATCAGTGAACTTTTCCCGCTACCGGTTTTGCCGATCAGGTAGCAAAATTCTCCACGCTCTATGCTTAAGGTTACATCCGACAAAACCAGTTGTTGTTTCTGGTAAACAGCAATTTTCTCCAGAGAAATAATCGTATCAAGTGGCATACACTTTTTCTTTTGTCATTAAAAAAACAAAAGTAATGAAGATTTTAGATAAAAAACCAGTGTTGTACGCTAAAAAAAATCAATCTATAACTGAAACGAATGTGAAGTCTGATGATGCGGACAAAAAAACATTCCACGAAAGGTAAAAATTGCAGAAGTATCTGCTTATTGCGTTTTCAGGTTGTTCATGCTGGTAATGATGAAAGGATAGTCCGCTATGGGCAATTCCATCCATTGTTGTCCGTCATTCTGCTCCCGGGTTTTGATCTTCTGTACTTCACCAGACAGGAGATTCACCAGTACGGGATCATCGAATTTTTTGTCTGAATGAATGTTTACACTGGCGTTATCCACCCTGTCCTGCA
Organism: uncultured Bacteroidales bacterium; assembly: GCA_964390665.1. Taxonomy (GTDB): domain Bacteria; phylum Bacteroidota; class Bacteroidia; order Bacteroidales; family UBA7960; genus SKVR01. The sequence goes on from CAYMLS010000018.1 coordinate 26,481, forward strand.
TCCGCCAAACAATCCAGTAAGCCATGAAATCCTGCCCCTTTTCATTTTCAACATCCAGAAACATCATATTTTTTTGCATAACATTATGAAAAGAACCATCCTTCAAAACTTCTGCATGATAATCATCTGCTATTTGGGCAGTAAGATCGCCATTCAGCACCGATATCAAATTCTGGAAAGCACTGTAGGAAGGCTTTGCTTTTAGATCATTTACTGTAAGCAATCCTTTGCTGTTTAATGTGCCGGTACCTTCATCCACATTTCTGCTTGTATAATACTCAACCATGCAAAAATATTTGATCACCTGAGCATTGTAAGACAGGTCTGTGAGCATTCTCCTGAGCAGCCACTTGGCCTGAATGTTGGGACTCCAGGGTCCGTTGCCTGTCCATCCCGAACCATTATCTTCGGAAGGATATCCGCATTCGCCCTGCCAGAGTTCTATGGCTGGATCGGCACGATCAACCATATCCCGGAATTCATAGATAGAATGGTCGGATTTTACATACCAGAGAGGAGTACGGGCAGGTACCCTGATGTTCCGGATCATTGCTTCAGGAATCTCATTATAAGGATGATAAGTGATGGCATCAATATACCGATCGATACCCAGCTGCAGAATAGTATCGGCAAACTCCATGTCCAGACGCGCCATGGCACCGCCAATAATACGTGCATCGGGTATCAAATCTTTCACGATGGTGTGAAACTCCTTCATGAGTGCCACATAGTCAGATGCTTTGGGGGTGGGTTTCCAGAACCATACCGTATTGGGCTCGTTCCAAAGTTCCCAATATCGGATCTTGTCTTTGTAGCGATTAACAAAAACAGTAACATAGTCTTTCCAATGCGCCACCGCCTCCTCTGATACGGGCGCTTTTCCATCTGTATATTTTACATGACCGCCATTTACACACAGTGCTATCTCAATTTTGTTTTCCAGCAAACCATCAATGATCCTGTCAACCTGGTCCCAGTGATAGTTTCCCTCCCGGTCGACCACATTGGCCCAGTCAACCGACAGTCGTACCCATTTGATTCCCAGATTTGAAGCAAGATCCACCACCGAATCGATCCTTTCCCGGGTGATATGCTCCAACTCATCAGGATATCTTCCGATGTGAGGAGGTAATACAGTAAATTCAACACCCCAGGGAGCGGCATCAATGGAGGTAGATGACTGAGGTTGAAGATAAACAGGTTTCTCGTTGTTGCAGCTGATCATCAAACTCATACCTGCAATGATCATGAGTAAAAACATCCGGTTGGCAGATAATAATCGGGAACATTTCATAAAATGAAAAATTTAGTGAGGTATTAATATTAGTTCTGGATCAATGTGATCAAAGAGTTACAAGCGGATCAATCCATCTGAAAAACAATATTCCATTTTTAATCAAAATATTACAGAAAGTCATCATCGCTTTCCGATGCAACAAAAGTAATTTTAAGAACAGAAGTTAAGAGGTACAAAAATCTCAATGATAGTGGATAAATGTTTTAAATGTGTGATGGTTTTAGCGTCTGAGAATTCTCTTATAAAAGACAAACCAATCACAATGATGTCTGAAAATAAAAAATCAGCAACAATCAGGTAAGTTACAACGAAAAATAAATTGACATGAGGGAAAGAAAATCCTTCAAATTCAAAAGGTTCGTTGTTAATTTTTATCCATTTGGAAGAGAACAATAAAAGAACGGAAATCAATCACAACAATAGCAGTTTTTTTCACCCACCCAGTCCGGCTCAGGAAATTCGCGCATGGGTCCTCTCAGGCGTGGATATGATTCAAAGATATCGCCGTTTCCTGTTACACGTGGGTCGTTGGTTTCCATCAAATATGCACCCAACAACCGCCGGTGCCGGAGTAGTTGATCTTTGTATGCGGGGTCATCTGCGAGGTTATGGAGGCAGTATGGATCATTTTCGATATCAAAAAACTCTTCAGAAGGTCTTTTTTGGACAGATAGCTGGAAATAATGTGCGATGGGGTCATCATTTTTATGGTCGATCAGAAAATCAAAAGCAGGGCAGGCATCAATATCATGATAAGCATCACCGGACTCAGAACCATCATTGTTGATTCTGACAGGTGCGCCGGCCGGCCAGCGTTCTGGTTTAAAATTACGGATATAAAGAAAGTCCTGCGTTCTGATGCTTCGTTGCGGATATCCAAGGTTTTTCCAACGAGAGCTGGAATGGCGCTCGCGCGAAGCAAAAACTGCATCCCGGTGTTTTTTTTCTTCACCTTTCATCAGGGGGATCAGGCTTTTTCCCACCAAATGGGGATGTTTGTTTACATCGATTCCCGCTGCTTGCAAAAATGTTGGTTTCAGATCGATAAGCGAAACCAGTTCATTGGAAACAGTACCTTTGGATAAATTTTCACCCCACATCACCGCCAGGGGTACCCTTATGCCGTGATCATACAAGTTGGCTTTGGCCCGGGGAAAAGCCATTCCATTATCAGAAGTGACCACAATAATCGTATTGTCGAGTTCACCGGTTTTTTCCAGATGATCGATCATCCGACCCAAATGCTCATCAAACCATTCAATCTCAAGCGCATAGTCCAGCAAGTCATCTCTTATTTCAGGTGTATCGGGTAAAAACCCGGGAACCTCAACATTTGCAGGGTCTTTTCCTGCCTTCCTCCCAGATCCCTCTTCGAAAGCCCTGTGAGGTTCGGAACTCCCGTACCAGAAATAAAAAGGTTTCCCTTCGGGTCTTTTCTCTGTAAAGTCAATAAAGTTGGCTGCATAATCTGTTACGACAATTCCACTGGAAGGAGGTTCAAGAGAAAAAACATTGTGTATGTTTCCGGCAGGGTTTCTTTTTCTTCCGCTGACCTGCCAATCACCGGGTCCCCATCCTTTGTGCGTATATCCAATATAATACCCCGCATCTTCCAAAACATCCGGATAAACGGTATAATCGACCGGGAACCGGCTGCCATGGGTTCCGGCTTCTTCAATCTGCCAGCAATTCATCCCCGTAAGCAGCGCTGCTCTGCTGGGCGCACAGCCGGGAGAGGCCACGTAAGCATTTGTAAACAAAACCCCTTCAGCAGCAACACGATCAAAGGCGGGCGTACTGACCATTTTGCTTCCATAAGCAGAAGCATGCGGATAAGACTGATCATCGGAAATTGCAATCAGAATATTAGGTGGATTGCCGGTATCCGAAATATTTTCTTTTGATTGCTCCGAATTGCAACTGCTAACTATCAAAGCAGCGAAAGAAACAACAAGGCGATGATTGGAGAAAAAGGGAAACTTCATAGGATTTTATATATTGTATTATTAGTACTACTTTACGAAGTTATTAAGAACTGATTATTAGATTGTTTACTGTAACAATA
>CAYMLS010000019.1:0-29729 GCA_964390665.1 uncultured Bacteroidales bacterium
ATCAGGAATAGAAGAGATCAGTTGTGGTGCGATGGTGGATCAAAACTCAAGAATTGGTCGCGAACCGGGCGATCCCAAATCCACCGATCCCGAGGGAGAAATTGTACAGCTCTACTCTGATACGGAACCCACCGGCGGATTCCTGCATGTGGAAACCATCGTGGAAGAGGATGAAAGTAGATTCCCCTCACTGGTTTTTACTTTATATGACGATGAAGGAAGTGAACTATATCAGTATACAAAAACCGCTGATCATGATTGACGGATAAAATATTTCCTGGTTTATGAGTTATGTTTTTTTATCGCCAATTATTTTCATAATCCGTCTAAAATAATTTTCATAAGATTCTCCCTGTTTCATTGAAGTCGTTTCTAATGCCAACGAAAAGCTATCGATCAAAAATCCCATTTCTTTGAATTTTTGTTCCAGTAAACTTTCATCGCAAGTTTCCCAATATTCTCCTTCGTCGGTAAGATCAAACGCTGAGAAATAATTTTTTTTATACAAATAGCGGAATAATTCGATGATTTTTTTGTGGACTGCTACTCCTGCAAATTGGGTTTTCACCGAAAGCATATAAAGAAAATCTTTTTCAGATGGATTCTCGGGTTGTCCATAGAATTTTAAGTTCATAAAGCTTGACATTCTGTAATTCGACAAGAAACAAATGGATACTGTTTCACATTTAGGTGGCGTAAAACTAATTCCATAAATTTTCTGATCAAAAGATTGGTCTTCCTCTTTTTTCAAAGGGAATTCCTTCTGGAATATGTTATAATCCCATTGGAATGTTTCTGCAATTTCTTTCACTTCAGTTATGAGGTCTGAAAGAACTGCGTTTTTATTAAACCTGCCATTATAATGAATGCTTAATCCCATTTTAATAGTCTCTTAATTTTTGTATTTTAACCGAACTCTTGAGTTTTTTAATCTATAATCTACCAGCAGTATTTTATTCTACGAATTTTTTGTTAGTGTTTCTGTTATGTTTGCTTTAGGTGGATGCTATTTCGTGTATGGTTTTCAAATATGGGTGTTGCCAGATGGTATGTTTCCGGTTTTTTTATTACAAAGATAATGAATTCGGAAAAGGCAGTTTTTAAAACCTGAGAGGAGAATGATGAAGTTTTGGGAGGCATTTATCTGTTAAGTCGCCAGGGGGGCAAACTGTCAAGGGTTTAATTAAACAATACCATACCCTTTCTGAGAAAATACTTTGAAAGGATATGGTATTGGTAATTTGATCCCGGTTTTTTATCTGGTATTCAGCAATTGTTTTTTGCTAAAATAATCTGTTCTTTATATTTTATTCTTTGATACATCTGACAGATGCACCTGTTTGCGGGCTGAAGAAATCTTTTTCTACTCCTTTTGAGGTGCTCATGAGTTGTAAAACGTCTGGCCATTCCTGAGTGAGGTCATAATCTCCATCCATCCAATATATAGCCCATTCGCCGCCACGACCGTATGCACCGTTACCACCTCCTCTGTATCCTCTCATGTAAGCAGTAAAACCGGTTTCATTAGCATTTCCAAATGTTCCGGTGGGTGTATGTTTAAGTTTTTCACCAACTTCCTCACTCAAAAAATCTATAAGAATATCCCAATCATTTTCTGTTGGCAATTTCCAACCTGTGGGGCAAAGTTTTCCTGTATTCACTGCGTAATAGTTATAGTACCCACCTCTGTCAGCATCGCCGGGGTCATTATTCCACCATGAGTAAGCAGGTGCTTCCAGGTCGCTCCAGGCATCATCGTCAGTAACATTTGGTATATTTTCACCATCATTGTACCGGGTGGTTCTCAGGTTGGCTGCCATCCAGGTTTGATTGCCTATAACTACGGTTTTATAGCTGTTTCCATCATTATCTTCCATGGGTGAAGTAGTGGTTACAGTTATCTCGCTGCCATAAGCAGTACCATCATCATTGGTGGCATACGATCTGACGTAATATGTCGTTTCAGCATCAAGATCCTCCATCTCACTTGTAAAAATGTCTTCTTTTTCATTGGCTTTAACTTTGTTTTGCTCAATAGTAGGGCCGGATTCTGTGCCCCAACATACGCCTCGTTCGCTGATGTCGTTATCTAAAATGATATTGCCTGTGATGGTGGCCGAGTTATGGGATATGTATTTAATTTCGGTTGATCCCAGCTCAGGAATTTCCATAGCATCTTCTTTTTCGCAACTTGTATTCAGTACAAGTATCGATAAAATAAGCATCGAAAGTGTTGTTGATAGTTTGTTTCTCATCTTTTCTTTGAGTTTTTTGTAAATGAATATTTCTTTTCTCATTCATTTGGTTGCACCTAACCGGGTATTTTGAAATTTTATTTTGGTTTTCTTGTTTTCGGGGATTTGAAAAATAGTTTAGATGCATGAAAACCAAGTGATTTCCCTTTCTTTGTAATTTGATTAATTTGGTCCCCGTTCTTTTCTTACGGAGGGAGCTCGCCTACAATGCTGACTACATGTTTTACATGTCGCGAATGATAATCATGTGCGTGTGTGTCAAAATTTTTGTCATGCCCGGTTCATCTGGTTTTCAATTTCTTCCAAAGAAACACCTTTGGTTTCGGGCATCATTTTCCAAACAAACAGAAGTTGTAAGATCATCATCAGGGTAAAAAAACCAAAAATATATGACTGCCCGAATTTTCCGGCAAAATAGGGAAAATTACCGGCAATAAGAGCTGCAAAAACCCAGTGAACGCCCGATCCGAATGAGCTACCCCAGTAGCGCACCTTGTTGGGGAAGATCTCGGAGATAAAAACCCATATCACAGCGCCCTGTCCAATGGCATGGGCCGCAATGAATACAAAGAGGAGTGCGGGCAGTAAAAAGACCGGACCACTGTAGTCTTCGCGAAATACAACAGAGATCAAACCCAACGAAACAATATATCCGATACTACCGGCATACATCAGGAATTTTCGTCCCATCCGGTCGATAAGCACTAGCCCGAGCATGGTAAAGAGGATGTTGGTCACACCGATACCGACCGAGGAAAGCAGTGCCGATTCAACAGCCATGCCAGAGGAGGCAAAAATACGGGGAGCATAATAGATAACTGCATTGATGCCCGAAAGCTGGTTAAAGGCAGCAAAAAGAAATACCAACAAAATGGGGAAAGCATACTCCCGGCTAAAAAATCTGCGCAAACCCACCATTCGCTTTATTTCGCCGCTTTTTACAATATCTGCCAGCAAACCATCAGCGGTGGCAGGGTTGATGATCTTCAGCGTGGAGAGCGCTCTTTCCCTGTTCCCTTTTTTTAAAACGAGCCATCTTGGACTTTCTGGTACATAAGGTATGAGGGCAATAAACAAAATTGCCGGAATGACTTCTGCGCCGAGCATCCAGCGCCATGTATCAGGGTTGCTTGTGGCGCCGATCATCCAGTTGGAAAAGTATGCCACCATGATACCGAAAACAATATTGAACTGAAACAGCGCGGTAAGTTTTCCCCTGTTCTCACGCGGAGATATCTCAGCGATATACATAGGTGCCACCACCGAGGAGGCGCCTACGCTTAAACCTCCTATGAACCTGAAAAACATCAGCGAACCGATATTGGGGGCCAATGCCGAACCCAGTGCCGACACAAAATACAATAAAGCAATGACCAGCAGTGCTTTTTTTCTTCCTAAGCGCTCTGCCGGTATTCCACCGGTAAGCGCACCAATGATGGTTCCGTACAACGCCATGGCCACCATTTGACCCGTAATGGCATCCGACAGGTTCCATATCTTCTGAATGGTTTGCTCTACACCAGAGATCAACGCTGTATCCATCCCGAAAAGGAAACCTCCAAGGGAAACGGTGAGCGCCCAAAAGTAAATCTTATATCGGTTCATATGTCTGAATTTTTGGTTGAACAGCGAAGATAACAAGAAATATCATTCGTAAACATTATATAACCCCATGATAAACCATTATTCCGATACAGCTTAGTCATTGCAGGAAAGCAACAGATACTGTATGAATCTCGTTTTTGAACCGGGTCATCAGGATGGAATTCCGGCAGGTTTTTATGACAAAAGGTCCTTCTATGAATTTACATGCGGAAACGAGAGGAAAAATTTTTCTAAAAAAATCAATCTTTTGTTTTAAATCAAAAAAAAATCGCTAATATTGCATCCGTAAAAAATAAAAACATGACAATTTTTACCAATCATACTTTTTTCTGGTGGTGGCACAACGAAAAGATTTGTGTTAAGCATCATAGGTATGATCGGATATAAGTTCAGAAAAAAAGCAAAAAAGATACTTTACCGGAGCCTGCTTAGCACATAAGCAGGCTTTTTTTGTTTACAGACAAGAGTAATGAAATTAAACAAAGGATTAACCATGCAAATTAAAACCACCCATCTTCGCGGCGACACGCACACACCTGTAGGCATATACATGCGCCTGAGAGATGTTTTCCCCCAATGCCTTTTGCTTGAATGTACTGATTACAGTTCACGGCAGGATGCCTATTCCTATATTACATTAAAACCGCTGTCGGGTATCGAAGCCACGCACAATGAGTTTAAAACCAGGCATACCGATGGTTCAGTAAATATTGAAACGGTTGAAGACCCGTTGATGATTCCCGATAAGGTGGATCAATACCTGGAATTTTTTAAAAAACACCAGCTCACAGATACAAAACTGATGCCTGGCGTTTTTGGTTACACATCCTACGATGCAGTGAATACTTTCGATAATGTGAATATCAAAAGTCCGGCAAAAGATCAAAAACCCATCCCCTTGCTTAAATATGATCTGTATCAGATCGTGATCGCCTTCAACCATTTTAACAGCATTCTTACCCTTACAGAGATCATTCCGGATGGGGCAGAGTCGATCACCAGCGAAGTGATATCTATCCTGGCCAACCGCAACAATACCTTTTTCCCTTTTCAAACCACAGGTGAAGAAAGAATCCTTACCGCAGATGAAGATTTTAAAGAGCAGGTGCAGAAAGGGATCGGACACTGTGCCCGTGGAGATGTGATCCAGATCGTTTTATCCAGAAAATACGAACAGGATTTTACCGGTGACGAATTTAATGTTTACAGGGCTTTGCGAAGCATCAATCCGTCGCCCTATCTGTTTTATTTTGATTTTCTTGACTTTAAACTTTTTGGTTCTTCACCAGAGGTGCAGTTGCAGGTAGGGGATGGAACGGCCAGTATCAACCCTATTGCCGGCACGGTGGTCAGAAGCGGAGATCAGGAGAATGACAGAAAACTGATCGGGCAATTGCTGGTTGATCCAAAGGAAAACTCTGAGCACGCCATGTTGGTTGATCTTGCACGCAACGATCTGAGCCGGCACGCCCACGATGTAGAGGTTGTAAGATATCGCGAAGTGCATACCTATTCGCATGTGATACACCTGGTTTCAACGGTAAGTGGGAAACTTAAAGAACAAAGCGGATTGTATAAATTGTTTGCCGATAGTTTCCCTGCCGGCACCTTGTCGGGGGCACCCAAACACCGGGCAGTGCAGTTGATTGACGACATTGAAGCAAAACCCAGAGGTTTTTATGGCGGAGCGATCGGATTTATGGGTTTCGACCATTCACTGAATCAGGCCATCATGATACGCTCTTTCATGAGCCGCAACGGAACTTTGCACTATCAGGCCGGTGCAGGGGTTGTGATCGAATCTAAACCAGAGATGGAACTCAGGGAAGTGAATGGCAAAATATCAGCACTTCGAAAAGCAGTACATAAGGCTGAGCAGGACAGTAAAATGGTATCCTGAACGAAATTTTGATAAAAAATAAGCAACAGAAAACATAATTTTTTTTTATGGCAAAAATATTAATTCTTGATAATTACGACTCCTTTACCTACAACCTTTATCACTATGTAGAGGAATATGGCAGGCATCATGTTGAGGTACACCGAAACGATCAGATCGCTTTGGAGGACGTAAGTGCTTTTGATGGGATCATTCTGTCGCCCGGACCTGGAATCCCGGAAGAGGCCGGTTTGCTGCTGAAAGTTATAGAAAACTATTATGAGCAAAAACGAATTTTTGGTGTTTGCCTTGGCCAGCAAGCCATAGGCGAGGTTTTTTCAGGTGAGCTTGTCAATCTTTCCAGGGTTTATCACGGGGTGGCTACCCCTATGAACATCAGGCAACCCGCCCATTACCTTTTCAAAGGTTTACCCGGGAGAATAGATGTGGGCAGGTATCATTCTTGGGTGGTGGATGAAAAAAACTTCCCGGTATGTCTTCGCAAAACAGCGCTGGATGATAACGGACAGATCATGGCATTGGAGCACAGACAATACGATGTTTGCGGTGTACAGTTCCACCCCGAATCCATCCTTACTCCCGAAGGGAAAAAGATGGTTTTTAATTGGCTCGACCTTTTTTAATGTTTAAAAAAGCAACAAAAATCATTCGTCTGATTATATGTTTGTGTATCTTAAAAAATACAGTAAAACCATCATGGCATGATCATCGGTAAACCCTTAGAATCAACAGGTAAAAATTAAAAAGATGAAGCAATTACTTAACAAACTACTTGAATCACGAACGCTTAGCCGAGGCGAAGCCAAAGAACTTATGCATGGTATAGCAGGGCAAAACCTGAATGAAGCACAAATGGCAGCTGTTTTGGCGTCTTTTATCATGCGCAGCATCAGTCTCGACGAATTGCTGGGTTTCAGGGAAGCGCTGCTGGAATTGGCGATTAAACCCAAACTCAACGATGGGGATATACTCGATCTTTGTGGAACAGGTGGTGATGGAAAAAACACTTTCAATATATCAACCCTTTCTGCTTTTGTGGTGGCCGGCGCAGGTGTGCCTGTGGCAAAACATGGCAATTATGGCGTGTCTTCCATTTCCGGGTCTTCCAATGTGATGGAAAATATGGGTTACAAATTTTCCAACGATGAGCAAAAACTTCAAAGGGAACTCCGGGAAGCAGGTATTTGCTTCATGCATGCTCCCCTTTTTCATCCTGCCTTAAAAGCAGTGGGAGGGGTGAGGAAGCAACTGGCCATCAAATCGTTCTTCAATATCTTAGGGCCGCTGGTCAACCCGGCCAATCCCAAATACCAGGCGAGCGGTGTTTTTAACCTCGAAACCGGACGCATCTACAGTTACCTTCTTCAAAAAGAGAACAAGCAATTCAGGGTGGTGCACGCACTCGACGGATACGATGAAATAAGTTTGACCAGCGACACCCGCGTTTTCTCCCCCAAAGGAGAAAGTTTAATTACAGTGGAAGATTTCGGATTGCCCTTATTAAAACCAGCACAATTGCATGGTGGTGAAACCCTGGAAGAGGCCGCTGCCATTTTTATGAATGTACTGGAAAACAAAGGTACCGGGGCACAGAAAAATGCTGTAATTGCTAATTCTGCCATTGCCATCCAATGTTATAAAAATAATCTTTCCCTGAAACAATCTGTTGACCTGGCAAGGGAAACACTTGAATCTGGAAAAGCGCTTCATACATTTCAAAAATTAATCAGCATACAACCATAAAAACTTCACGATTCATATGTGTTGCCTTGTATCTGGCAACGTAAAAACAAATTAAAAACTCATGAATAAATTAGAAGAGATCATTGCTTTCAAGAGAGAAGAGGTAAAAGAGAATAAGGAACTATATCCCATAAAACTCCTTGAAAAGAGTCCTTATTTCAAGACGCTTACGGTTTCACTACGCAAATATGTTTTGCGGGAAGATCTTTCGGGCGTGATCGCAGAATTTAAAAGAAAATCGCCATCAAGAGGCATGATCAATGAATATGCTGATCCTGCCATAACGCCTTTGGAGTATATGCAGGCTGGTGCTTCAGCATTGTCGGTGGTTACCGATCAGAATTTTTTTGGCGGCAGCAATCAGGATCTTTCTACTGCCAGGCGCTACAATTACTGCCCGATACTCAGGAAAGATTTTATCATAGATGAATATCAGATCATCGAAGCGCGGAGCATTGGTGCTGATGCCATCCTTCTGATCGCTGAGGTTTTATCGGAAGACGAACTTCGTGTTTTGTCGCAAACTGCTGCCGGTCTGGGGTTGGAAGTTTTATTTGAGGTACATCATAAAGAAAGTATTGGCAAGTTGCCGGCTGATGCAAAGTTGATAGGCATCAATAATCGAAACCTCGAAAGTTTTGAGGTAAGTATTGAGCATGGTATTGACCTTATCTCCGCACTTCCTGCCGATGCCGTAAAGATAGCCGAGAGTGGTATCGATAGTGCCGAAACTGCCCTGAAACTTCGCCAGTCTGGGTTTAACGGCTTTTTAATGGGCGAACGTTTTATGCGCGAAACCAACCCGGGAAAAGCCTGCAAACTTTTCATAAGACGTTTAAAAAGAGGTTAACCGAAAAACTGCAGGATAAAATTCCCGGTATTTCGGTAAAGGATTTACTTGTCGTGGTTTACGAAAATTAATTCCAAAACCAGTCAGAGCATATCGCTTACAACAAACAAAATGAGTAAAATCAATAATTTAAACCCTTGTGAAAAATAAACAAATCATAAAAACCAAGGTGTGTGGTATTACAGATCAGGATAACATGCTTTCTGTAGTTGAAGCCGGAGCAGATTATCTGGGGTTTATTTTTCACCCCGATTCGCAGAGAGACGTGAGCAAGAAAATCGAAAATCTTGATTTTACGGCTTTGCCCAGGCATGTAAAAACCATAGCGGTAATGGTGGATAAACCACTCAAGCAGGCCATTGCCATTGCACAGGGTCACTTATTTGATTATGTACAGTTGCACGGATCAGAAACACCACAGTATTGCTCAGATATGCAGGGCGTTACGGGTGTGATCAAAGTCTTCAGTGTAAGTGATTCCCTGCCTGCCAACCTGAATGATTACATGGATTATTGTGATTTTTTTCTTTTTGATACCAAAGGTGAAAAAGCCGGAGGTAACGGATTGTCTTTTGACCATGAAATATTAAGGTCTTTTCGCCTTAAAAAACCGTATTTTCTTGGAGGTGGCATATCACCACTTCATGTTGATACAGTTCCCGCAATGGATCTGCCAGGTTTTTATGCTTTCGACCTCAACAGCAAATTTGAGATAAGTCCGGGCATCAAGGATCCGGAACTGATCAGAACATTTATTCACAAACTTCAAAAACTCTGAACTATGCATAACGTACCCGACCTCAATGGATATTATGGTGAGTTTGGTGGAGCATACATTCCGGAAATGTTATATCCGAATGTGGAAGAACTCCGTACCAATTATCTTGAAATACTGGAAAGTCCTAAGTTTCAGAAAGACTTTCATGCATTGCTGAAAGATTATGTTGGCAGACCTACCCCTCTTTTTTTGGCCGAAAACCTGTCAAAAGAATATGGTGCCAAAATTTATCTGAAGCGGGAAGACCTTTGCCATACAGGCGCGCACAAACTTAATAATGTAGTTGGACAAGCACTGATGGCCAAGCATCTGGGCAAGCAGAGGGTCATTGCCGAAACCGGTGCCGGGCAGCATGGTGTTGCCTCGGCAACTGTTTGTGCATTGCTCAAAATACCTTGTACCGTTTTTATGGGAAGCAAAGATATTGCCCGCCAGGCTCCCAATGTTCTTCGCATGAAGATGCTGGGAGCGGAGGTAGTGCCGGTAGAATCAGGCAGCAAAAGTCTGAAAGATGCCACCAATGAAGCCATCAGGCACTGGATCAACCATCCCGAACAAACGTATTATATTATTGGATCAAGCATTGGCCCTCATCCGTATCCTGATCTGGTGGCGAGGTTACAATCGGTTATCAGTGAGGAAATTGCCAATCAGTTGATGGAAAAAGAAGGGGTTGATGCCCCCACGCATGTATTGGCTTGTGCCGGTGGTGGCAGCAATGCAGCAGGTGCTTTCTTCCATTTTATTGGAAACGGGAAAACCCAACTGATCGGTTTGGAAGCTGCCGGTGAAGGTGCCGACAGTGATCTTACCGCCGCTACCATTTATCGGGGTACCCCAGGGATCATCCACGGTTGTAAAACTTTGCTTATGCAAACCACCGACGGGCAGGTGATGGAGGCGCACTCAGTATCTGCAGGTCTCGATTACCCGGGCATCGGTCCTTTGCATGCTTATTTGCATAAAACAGGACTGGGAACCTTCCTGCCGGTCACCGACCAGGAAGCTTTGGATGCTGCTTTTAAACTCAGCAGGATAGAAGGGATCATACCTGCCCTGGAAACTGCTCATGCCATTGCTGCCCTTGACAAAATAAAGTTTGCCCCCGATGATATTGTGGTGGTAAGTTTATCTGGAAGAGGCGATAAAGATCTGGAAACGTATAAAAATCAATTTCTGAACCATGAACAAATTACAGAAACTATTTTCGCATAAACAACATAACCTGCTTTCATTGTTTTTTACTGCCGGATACCCTCATCTGGAAGACACCGCTTCTGTCATCCTTGAATCCCAGAAGCAGGGTATCGATTTCCTGGAAGTAGGGATGCCCTATTCTGATCCTTTGGCCGACGGACCGGTCATACAGCAGAGCAGCACCGTAGCCATTGCCAACGGCATGACCATTGAAAAACTTTTTTCCCAACTACAAAGTGTTAAAGATCAGACTGATATACCCCTGGTGTTGATGGGTTATCTGAACCCTGTTTTGCAATATGGAACTGAAAAATTTCTCGAAAAAGCTGCTTCTTGTGGTGTTTCAGGTTTGATACTTCCCGATTTGCCGGTAAAAGAATACACTGAGGAGTATAAACCACTGCTCAAAAAATTCGGCATCAGTTTTGTCTTTCTGATCACCCCTCAAACCACTCCGGAACGTATAAAAATGATCGACGACAACTCAGATGCGTTTATTTATGTGGTTAGTTCGGCAGCAACTACAGGGAAACAAAAAGATTTTGGACAGGCGCAGCAGGAATATTTTCAGCGGATCAGTGAAATGGGTTTGAAGAACCGGTTGATTGCCGGATTTGGTATTCATAACGGGCAGACCCTGCAACAGGCCTGGAAAGATCTCCATGGCGCCATTTGTGGTTCTGCCTTCCTTAAAAAACTTGCCGCCAGTAAAAACGCTGCTGAAGCAGTTCATCTGTTGCGTCAGGATCTTGGAATTGCCTGAAGTGGAAAACTCTGCTAACCCAATGAGAGTGAATAAAAAACTGGATGCGAACTTGCTGCAATGATGAACCGGGGCATGATATAAATTTTGACACACACGCGGATGATTATATTTCGCAGCATGGTAAGACATCTAGTCAGAGTGTTGGCGGGCTTTCTCGTTGAAAAAACGAGAACCGAATTAATCAAATTACAAACAGAAGAGTATGATATTTAAAAACATATAAAATTCAAAAAATGCTTATACAATTAGAGAATACCATTACCGGGCAACTTCTGGATAATATCGCCCATGAATTGGAAAGCCAGGGATATAAATACAATCTGGTGAAAACCTCTCAGGCACAATATCTGATCTGCAATGGAAAAAAAGAAACGGATATCAGACACTTCGGACATATGCCTGGTGTGAAGGATATTCACATTGTTGAGGATGCCAATAAACTGGTTTCGAGAAAGTGGAAGGTGAACGATACTGAAATTGTTTTTGATAAAGACACCAGAATCTCAAGAAAAGACCTGACTGTTGTTATGGGACCCTGCTCCATCGAAGATGAAGAGCAAGTGATCAAAACCATCGGTTTTCTCAAAGAAAACGATATCAAATTTATGCGCGGTGGTATTTTTAAACCTCGAAGTTCGCCTTATTCATTCAGAGGGTTGGGCATTGAAGGGTTGAAATTTTTCTCGAAACATTGCCGTGAGGCAGGAATCAAAGTAGTAAGCGAAGTAATGCAGGTGTCTCAGATAGAACCTATGTATGAATATGTTGATATTTTTCAGGTAGGAACACGTAATTCTCAAAATTTCAATCTGCTTGATGAATTGGGTAAAACAGATAAACCTGTATTGCTGAAACGTGGAATGTCATCAACGCTTGATGAGTTTTTAGCATCTGCAGAGTATATCTTTTCCAATGGCAATGAAAAGATCATTCTTTGTGAGCGAGGTATCCGTACTTTTGAAAAGGCTTACCGGAATACCATGGATCTTAATGCTATCCCTTATCTGCACGAGAAAAGTCATTTGCCTGTTTTCAGTGATCCATCGCATGGGGTTGGCATAAGGGCTTATGTTGAATCATTGGCGCTTGCCTCAGTCATGGCCGGTGCCGATGGTGTGCTGATCGAGATCCATGAGAACCCCCCAAAGGCTTTTTCAGATGGAGCACAAACCCTTGATTTCTACCAGGCTACGCGAAGCATAAGGCGTTTAAGAGAAACCATGGAATTAAAAAGAAAACTCGAACTTGTATAACGGGAAAATGTCAGACGGAAAATTCTTCTGACTTTTTCTTTTTGGAACTGGTGAAAAATGCTACCACAGCAGTTGTGATAATACCCAGGAGAGGTGTACTTATCAAACCCTGCATGATATAATTACGCATGTTGAAGTAATACTGTGCCTCTTCAAGAGTCATTTTTTCTTCTTCCACCACATATGAGATCACATTGGAAAAATAACCGGGAGCAACAACAGATGAAGTGATGTATTGGGTCAAAGGAACCAAAAGCGTTACAATTCCTGTAATGACCAATCCTGTAATAAACCCCTGTTTGTAGCTCATAGTTCCGTTATAGTAATTCTTTCGTTTATCGAGCAGGGCAAATACATATACCAGTATTGCAGGAATGGCATATAAGTTTGTATACATGGCATGTTTGCCAATGTGTGTGTCATGTAAGCCTATGGCGCGTTCAAATGCCATCCAGGCCAGTGTTACCAGTACAAAAATAAATGCCCATTTGATTTCTGTTGCAATTCCTTTCATGGTGTAGTTTTTTTTATTGAAATATGCGTCCACTTCGAAAACTCTTTTTCGGAAAAATTGGCTTCGCCTGACTTACCGTTCTTGTAATTTGTGATTCATATACTTTTTGTAGTGGACACAAATAATGAATTCAAAATTAATAAAAACCTATTTGTCTGTCGCTTTTTTCTTTTTTTTCTGCCAGGGAAGTTAAAGAGGTCAGTCTTTGATACATCTCACCCCCAGTCCGAACTCTTTTTTAAAAACACTTTGGTCTAATACCGGATTGGAGTTGATCACAAAAATTGAAATTGCATCTTCTGAAGAATGCTGGTTGGATGACCACCAATAGGCAACCGAGTAGGTTTCGTTTAAATTTCCGGTAAGGGTGCGTAATCCGGCAGGGAGGCCTTCAAAACCGGCATTTTCATCATCAACAAAATTGGGTTTGCTCCACCTGGGATGCACATCAGGAACGATGCGTCTGCTCTTGAGTTTTCCTCCTGCAGTTTTTTTTCCGTCCAGGTGATCCGCTAATTGTTGCCAGTCTTCCTCTGTAGGCAAACTCCATCCGGCCGGGCATATCCCCTGATTATTTTCATTGGTTTTATAATGCATCATTTCGTTCCATTGATATAAACCCCCATATTCGTCGCAGCTGGACTCTCTGTTTTGAAGACAATATTTTTCAATGACCCCATTATTTTGCTGGTTTTCTCTTGAAGATATCATTTCTCCCGTATTCAGGTTTTCGGCCATCCATATCTGATCACCTACTGCTACCCAATTGTACTCCTGATTATCTCTTGTATCTGTAAAGGTGCCTGTTAATGCACCATAAGGATCTTTTTTGATCATCATTATCTGGTAAGATGAACTTTCTTTGGAGAGCACCACCTCAAGTCCGTTTCCGTAAAAAGTGGCAGCATATTTCTGATGATCAGAAAAATCAGGTTTATATGCGATATCAACTGTTAGCATGTATTCTGCTACTGCCTTTAAGTTGTATGCTGATATGGGTTTTAGAGGCAGGTACCGACATTTCCAAAAAATGGTTTTCCCTTCAATGTCAGTGCCTGTGCCATCCTTGAAAAAGGTAAATATAGCAGGTGTTGTCTTTTTTGTTTTGTCATGTTTTCCGTTTTCAATCATCTGTTTTACTTCCCATTCACCGGCAATTCGCATATAGTGTAGTTTCTGTAAAAGTGCCGATGCGGCATCGGGGTGTTTTTTGAGGTAAACATCTGCATACTGGCTGATGACCGAAATCACAGGTACTTCAACGAAATTGTCCTTTCCGGCAAGTTTTACGTTTTGTTTGCCCAAAATCCGGCTGTTGTTTTGCCTGTCAAATTCAAGATAAAGATCGCGGAAGGTTGCCATGGAATCAGTGGATACTTTTTCTGTTGCCCACACTTTGTTCCGGTAAAGTAAATGAACCAGTACTTCTTTTCCTGGTGGAAGATCATAAACTGAGTAATTTCCCGGGTCGCGGATCGCCGATTCGCCATATATGCGGGTTATTCTGGTATTGCTGACCACAACCAATCCATTTTGAATCAACTCCTGCTTCATCCTTTTTTGATCAGATATGATCCTGCCTTTCAGGATCACTTTTTCCGGGATGCTATCCTTTTCAGAGCCCAAAGCAGAAACAGATAACCATGCATAAGAAAACAGGAAAAGAACCCAATGTTTTATTAAAAACATTTGGCTGATTCTTTGGGGCAGAAGATGGTCTCTGATTTTTTTCATGCAGGTTTAATATCCAAATCTGGTTCTTAGCAGATTTTGCCGGTGTTCAATATCGTACGTATGTTTTTCAAAAAAATCATCCAGTTCATCAGGACAAACCTCCGAAAATTTGCGAATTTCTTTCACCATTATATGCTGAAAAGGGCTATGCTCTGTGGCATAAACCCTGATCGACTGTTGTGCCCTTGTATTTCCTGCAAGTGCCCTGTCAGCAGTTTCCCGGTAAATATAAACCCATTGGTTGAGTGCTTCGAGTAATGCTTTACAATCTTTGAATTCCTGATCGTAATGTTTGAAAAAATCAGAGAAGTTGCGCAGTTTATTACTCGTGGGATTGTTTAATGTATGCTCTCCGGAAGGTTTTGATTTGTTTTGCGGGGCAGGTAATTGAGCGTAAGATGACAGGGTTAGAATCATAAACATAAGTATCCCCGGAAATCGGGAAAAGTTGCCGGTATGCTTTGAAAAACTAATTGCGTGCATATGAATATGAGATCATGGGTCAAAAAAAGAATCACTGAATATCTTAGCCTGATGCAAATTTAAGACAATTTTGTATATATCTTTACAAACTGAAAATATCTATGAAAAGGTTTTTTTCGGGTGAAATACCCCAAATTAAAAGGATTAAAATAAATCGCTACCGGCAAGGAGGTTACCAAAACAATATTTTTCAGAAAATTAGTGTTTTACGGTTGAATTTGAGTGATCCATTTTCTATATTTGGAGAATGAAAATACTCCGAATATTATTATTTCCGATTGCGATGCTTTACGGGCTGGTCACAGCGCTGAGAAATAAACTATTTGACTGGGGTATTTTATCAGAAAGAACTTTTGATCATCCCCTGATAGGTATCGGTAATCTGAGTACAGGAGGAACCGGAAAAACACCACACATTGAATATTTAATCGGGTTGTTGAAAAAAAAATACCGGGTGGCCACACTCAGCCGTGGATACAAAAGGAAAAGCAAAGGGTTTCAACTTGCAAAGCCTTTTTCAAAAGTAAGAGATGTTGGCGATGAACCTTTGCAGATATACCTTAAACATCCGGATGCCAATATTGCTGTATGCAATAGCCGGCGCGAAGGAATCCAGAAAATCATCAAAAGTATTCCGGGCAATCAGGTTATTTTGCTTGATGATGTGTTTCAACACCGGTATATCAAGCCCGGATTGAATATTTTACTCACCGATTATCATAAGATCTTTACCGATAACTTTATGCTGCCTACCGGCAACCTCCGGGAGTTCAGGTCTAACGCCCAAAGAGCTGATGCCATAGTGGTTACCAAAACGCCGAGTGTTTTTTCACCACTCGACCGAAAGATCATTTTGAAAGACCTGGAAAGGTACAATATCAAAAATGTTTTTTTCTCTTATATCAAATATGGTGAATGGAAACCCATAACTCCCACTGCAGAAAAGAACAATATGCAGGAGGCCAAAACAATTTTCATGTTTACCGGCATTGCCAACCCGGTGCCTCTTGAGGAACATCTGAAAAGATCATGTCTGGCTTTAAAAACCTTCAGGTTCTCTGATCATTATCAGTTCAAAGAATCCGATATCAGGAGCATTATCCATAAATACCGTGAAACGTTCAGTGGCACCAAAGCCATATTAACAACCGAAAAAGACAGTATGCGCCTGAGGGACCCCGCCATCAAAAAACTGATTAAAAGCTTACCGGTATATTACGTTCCTATTGAGGTGGATTTCCACGAAAAGGATAAAGAAAAGTTTGATCAGATGGTTTGGGATTATATGGCAACATTTGAGAAAAAATGGAAAAGGTCAACCCATCCTACCCAAACAAAATCCAGGCAAAACAAAAGAGCATCCTGATTTTTGTTATCAACTAAGATCTATCCCGAATTTTTTAATTTTTTTCCAGAGTGCCACCCGGCTAATACCGAGGTGTTCGGCAGTTTTGCTCTGGTTATGGTCATAAAGTATCAGTATTTTCTCCAGTTGTTCTTTGGTGATCTGCAATCTTCCTGTTCTGCCTTTTTTGATTGTTTTCAGCGAATCGTTGATCTTGCGGATATTTTCCTGAGGTGGTGAGTGTCCCGGAAGCGGCATGGAGGAATGGTCGGTTGTCATTTCCGGAGGCAGGTCACCACTATCAATGGTAGCACCGTCAACCAGAACAAAGGCATGTTCTATGGCATTTTGCAGTTCTCTTATGTTTCCGGGCCAATTGTACTCCATCAGAATTTTTAATGCTTCGCGGCTGATGCCCTTTACATTTTTACGGGTTGATTGGTTGAATTTGTTGATGAAAAAATCTGTCAAAGCAGGTATGTCAAGGTGTCGCTCTCTTAAAGGTGGCAATTGAATGTTAAAAACATTCAGCCGGTAGTACAGGTCTTCTCTGAAAGTATTTTCTGCGATTTGCTGGCGTAGGTTTTTGTTGGTAGCGGCAATAATTCTCATGTTTACCTTTACGGGTTTGTTATCACCCACTCTTTCAATGGTTTTTTCCTGTATCACCCTTAGCAGTTTTACTTGTAGTGCCAGGCTGATCTCACCTATTTCGTCCAGAAAAATGGTGCCTCCCTGCGCCAGTTCAAATTTTCCCGGTTTATCTTTCCATGCATCCGTAAATGCACCTTTAACATGTCCGAAAAGTTCGCTCTCCAGCAGCGTGTCAGAGAGCGATGCACAGTTGATCTTAATGAAAGGATCATTTTTTCTGTAAGATAGTTCATGAATGGCATCCGCAACCAGTTCCTTTCCAGTACCACTTTCTCCAAGTATCATCACATTAACATCCGATTCTGCGGCAAGAGATATCATTCTGTAAATTTTCCGGATCTTTTCATCATGACCAATAATCTTTTTTTCCAGGTAATATTCACTTTTCCCAAAATCATCAGGAGACTGTGTAAGACACTCCATCTCGTCAGAAATATCGGTGATCTGAAAAAGAAAAAGTTCTTTGTTGTCCTGGATGAATGGTTGCGATGAAAAATATATCAGTCGTTCGCGGTAAGGGGTTCTTACGATAAGGGTTTTGTGGAAATAGCGTTTTTTCTGCTCTTTCATGGAGTGTTTGCACTGGTGCATATCAAACACCTTTTGTTCGGTAGTGTGAAAGGGATAGTCATGGAGGTTTTTTGCCCGGGTGGTATTTTTGATCTCTCCAAGGAGCTCTTTGGCAAATTCGTTCATGTACAATATTTCAAGGTTGGCATGGGTTATCACCACCCCCGATCTGAGATTGTCAACAATGGATTGATAATTTTTTAGCATAAGACCACAAGTTCATGATTTGTTTACATGGTTAGCAAAGTTAATAAAGTTAACCATGTAAAAGTGTTAACCATTTCGAAATTTAAAAAACATAAAGTGCTCATAGAATGTGAAATAATAATTATGGCATAAATCTGGTTAATCGCCTATCGTAAATAATAAAATCAATTATTCATTCATTTATACAAACAATTTTACAATGAACAAACAAAGCATTATTATACTCGTAGTTGGTGTTGTTGCAGGTGTTTTACTTACTTCCCTTTTTGCATACAGGTCTGCACCTGGTATGATGTTAAAAGAAGCAGAAAGCAAATATGATTTTGAAGAGTCTGTGGAGGTTTTTGAACAAACTGCTATGGATATGGGATGGAAAATTCCTACCGTGCATGATATGGCAGAAACCATGGATAAAAACGGGTACAATGTAAATAGTATGAAAGTTTTTGAACTCTGTCATCCCGATCATGCTTACGAAATATTGAAACTCGATGAGGAGAGAATAGTATCCAACATGATGCCCTGCCGGGTTTCTATTTACGAAAAATCTGACGGAAAAACGTATGTTTCCTGGATGAACACTTCCATGATGGGTAACATGATGGGAGGAGTGGTGGCAGAAGTAATGGGTGTTGCTTCTGCCGACAGCGAAAAAATGATCGCTTCCATCAAAAAATGATATGTGATTTTTTAGGTTTTAGATTTATTTTGCTTATTGAAAAAAAGAGACTGATGCTTCAGTCTCTTTTTTTTTAATCTTTATGGTGAAGGCAAACCCGTTTTGGGAAATCAGACAGATCGTTTTTTTGACCAGATGATCCGGGAGGCAGAATATGCCCTTCTCCTTCAGGCTTTTTTTACCTGTCGGATTTTCTTGCGAGAGTTGCCCCGGCGTTACGCTACTGTCATATTACCCGATCATCGTTTACAATGTCAAAGGGATATCTTCCGCCATCGGGATGAAAGATTTTGAAGGGAACATCCATACATCAAAAGGCGTTTATTGGCAAAAACAAATTATTTTCTGATCAGCAACCAGGTATCGTTATGCTCCGGAAAATCATTTAATATCTGATATATTCTGCTTCGCGCCTGCTCTTCCTGCAAATAAGAATCCACCGATACGCGGTGAAAACCGGTTTCACTCAGGAGGATAACGGGTTCAAATCCTTTGTTCTTCAGTGTTTCGGTGTAATTTTCCGCATTGTCTTTGCTTCTGAAACTTCCAATGATCACAAAATAGGGATGCTCCTGGTGATCTGATTCATCGGTAGCGCTGGCAAAAGTGAACTGTTCTTCCATGGTTCTGATCTCTGCCTTATGTTCAACCTCAACGTCCACTCCGGATGTATTTTCTATGGCAGGTTTTGGGGCTTCTTCCTCTTCCACTTTGCTTAATTTTTGCGTTTTACAACCGGTAAAGGCGATGATTGTAAAAGCGATCATGATCATTTTTATACGCATGTCTCTGTTTTTTAAAAGGTTTCGGGTTTGTAGGATATTATTTACTCTTATCAGGGGTTTTGTTGGTTTTGTGTCACAGAACTTTTGGCACATATCTTACTGATCTGCTGAAAAAACGTACGAAAATAGTAAAAATTACCATGAAAGTATGGTTACCCGGAATTTACTGATGATATTTAGGTATTTTTCAGAATTGAAACCTTAGCGTGTTTTTTTTCTTGATTTACAGTCATATAAACAACTGGTACCAAAATCAGGGTAATGAGTGTGGAAAACAGCAATCCCCCTATCATGGTAACTGCAAGGGGTGCCCATATTTCAGAACCGATACCGCTGCTAAGTGCAAGGGGTATCATACCAAGGATAGTGGTAAAGGAGGTCATTAAAACGGGGCGCAACCTGTTTTTGCCTGCTTCTCTTACAGCTTCGCTGAGAGGCAATCCTCTTTTACGGAGCAGGTTGGTGTAATCTACCAATACGATGGCATTGTTTACTACTACCCCCAGCAGCATGATCACGCCGAGAAAGGTCACCACGCTCAAAGTAAGGTTTGTAATCCAAAAAGCTGCCACCACTCCGGTGAATGTAAATGGAATGGCAAAAAGTATCACAAAGGGATGTTTCAAGGATTCAAACTGCGATGCCATGACCATAAATACCAGGATAAACCCTATGGCAAACATCATATAAAGATTTGAGAATGATTCCCGTTGTTCTTCTATTTGTCCGGATAAACGCACCTGGATCTCTTGTGGAATTTCCAGATTTTTCAGTATGGTTTCGACATTTTCGGCGGCATCGCCCAATGAAATATTCCGGGGTTCGGCAGAAATATACACGATCCGTTGCTGATCTTCTCTTTTGATCTCGGTGTTTCCCAAACCGTATTCAACATGTGTAATTTGCCCTGTGTAAACACTGTTACCCATCAGGTTTGTGATCAGGATGTTTTCGAGGGCGTTCTCATGATCACGGTATTGTTTATCATATCTCAAACGGATAGGAACAGAGGTACCATTGTGGTTCCATTCGCCCGCTTTTTCTCCAAAGATGCTTTGTCTGACCTGGTAAGCAACCATGGCGGGGTTCAGTGCCATGTCTGCTGTTTTATGCCTGTCGGTAATGATCCTAAACTCCGGTTTTCCTCTGTCAATGGTGTTTTCCACATCGGTGAGGTAAGTGGTTTGCGACAGGCTGTCGCTGATGGTTTGGGCAGTTTTGTTGATCTGATCCAGTTGTTTTCCGGTTACTTTGATCTGAATGGGTTTTACATTGCCCAATACCGCTGATGATATCAAACTTCCACCACTCACAGAAAAGTTTTCTATTTCCGGTATCTCTGTTAACCTTTCCCTGATCTTTTCTGCCATCTCTTTGGAGGTTCTTTCCCGTTTTTCGGGCAGCACGGTTCGGGCAAACACGGTGGAAACATTTTTACCCTCCCTGAAACCGACAGAACTCAGCAAACCGGCATCACTTTGTCCGGTGAGCGAATACAGGTTTCTGATTTCAGGAATTTCTTCCTTGAAAATGTTTTCTACTTCTCTTGTTATTTTTAGTGTTTGTTCTGTGGAGGAGCCCACCCTGGTTTCAAAAACCACACTCAGGTCGCCGGCATCAAATTCGGGTATATAGTCGGTGCCTGTATTTTTCCCCACCCAATAGGTTAAAACGCCAATGATCAATGCGATCATTGCAATGATCTTTTTGTTTTTCAGACTGCGGTTCAGCAATTTGCTGTAATATTTTTCTGTAGAAAGGAAAATCTTTTCACTGAAATCGAAAAAACGGTTGTGCTGCTTTTGGGGAAGAGTGAGCATTTGTGCCGACAGCATTGGGGTAAGCAAAAGAGCGGTAAACAAAGATGCCAGCAGTGTAACTGCTGTGATCAGTGCCAATTGTCTGAACATAATTCCCACCACGCCATCCAGAAACACCAGGGGGATAGAAACAGAAATGGTGGTGAGGGTGGCCGCCAGAATGGGCAAACTCATTTCGCGTGTACCAAAGATAGCCGCTTGTTTGGGAGGTACGCCATTTTCAAGGTGCCGTGTTATGTTTTCCAGCACCACAATAGCATTGTCTATCACCATGCCTATGGCTATTGCCAACGACATCAGAGAGAAGATATTGATGGTGAAATCTGCCAGATACATAAAAATAAAGGCCACGATCAGGGAGAATGGAATGGTGAGCAGAATGATAAGGCTGCTTTTTAGTTTTCGCAGAAAAAAGACCACTACGATCATGACAAATATACCGGCAAAAAGAATGGTTTTGAAAAGGTTATTCAAGGTAGCGGTAACCATTTCGGAGTTATCCATGAGTTCAACCACCTCAATACCCGGGGGCAGCATGGGTTCGAGGTTTTTCATTTCACTGCGCACCGCTTCAACCACTTCCATAATATTTGATCCGGCTTGTTTTTGCACAAATATGCCCAGGGCTGGTTGCCCGTGGATATGAACAAGTTCTTTGGCATCTTTTAATCCCTGTCGTACGGTTGCCATATCTTTGATGTGTACAGGCTGGTTTTGCCAGGTAGCAACAATCGTATTTTCAATATCTTCCAGAGACCCGAATGCCGCCGGAACGGTTACAGCGGTTTCGTCCTGTCCGGTAACAATGCTTCCGCCGGGAATGGATTGATTGTGTGTTTGCAGTGCCTGGTTGAGCATAGATATGTTTACACCGTATGCTTTCATCTTTACAGGATCTATGTTGATCTGTACTTCTTTTTCCGGTTTGCCCAGAATAACCAGCGATCCCACCCCAGTTGCCCTTTTCAGGGCGTTGGCGATCAGCTCATCGGTGATCTCGCCCAGATCGGCATAGTTCTCATCGGCGGTAACACCATAGATGATAACCGGAAACATGTCGCTGCTGATCTGCAGCACCATGGGGGAAGATGCCTGGTCGGGCAGACTTCTCCTGGAGAACTCAAGGTAGTCCCGTACCGAAGCACTGGCTTCTTCCAGGTTGGTCTCCCAGTCGAACTCCATGCTGATGAAAGATACATTTTCTTTGGATTGAGAAGTGATGTTTTTCAGTTGGGTAACCCCTGCCAGAACCTCTTCAAGGGGTTGGGTAACCTGCCTTTCAACATCTCCCGCTGAAGCACCCGGATAAAGGGTAACCACCGTCAGGGTCGGTATTTCGATTTCAGGAAGCATGTCGCGCGGCAGAAAACGGTAAGCCAAAATGCCAAAAAGAAATATGGCGGCAAATATCATAGACGTAAATACCGGTTTGCTGACACCTGTTGTGGGTAAATTTATCATGCTGATGTGCTTTTACATTTTTTGAAAAAATGGCAATGGTTTTTCAATTTTCAAAAGGTTGTTTGTTTCGTATCTGCCATAAAACGATCTTTTCCTGCAAAGCCTATTCAGACTTTACCTCTACCATCATGCCCTCTTCCAGCAGTTCCATGCCCGCCGAAACGATCCTGGTATCTTCCTGAATGCCCTCGATGGCAGCATATCCGTCGGAAATAAATAATTGTTTTACATTGTTTTTTTGTGCAATACTTTCGTTGGTGATGGTCCATACAAAAGTGCTTTCTTCCTCATGGATCACCATATGCCGGGGTACAAAAAGATATTCGCCGGATTTGAGTTTCAGTTTCACTTTCACAAACATCCCCACCATCAATACTTCTCCTCTTGTATCTACCTGAATTTCCAGGGGTGCAGTGCGTGTGGTTTCCGAAACCAGGGGTTTGAGTTGCAGCATTCTTCCTTTGAACTGTTGCTGAGGGTAAAGATCAGAGGTAATGGTAATTTCTTCCAATTGATCAATTTTCGGGATGATATTTTCGGGAATATTGATGACGGTTTTCATGGGTTGGGTTTGCATGATCCTGACAATGCCCGGAGCATGCGATATACCGGATGCCAGGGCAGGGTGGAAAAAGAAAGTTTCGCCTTCGTTGATTAATATTTCCATGATCTGCCCTTTGAAGGGAGCCCTGATCATGGTGTTTTTCTCCATGAGATCATATTTTGCCTTTGCTGCTTTGTATTGCCCCTGCACATGATCGAATTCCTGTTGGGTAACACTGCCTTTTTCCAGCAATCTTTCCACACGTTCAAAATCGGTTTTCAGGGTTTCATATTCCACCTTTGCCATGATGGCCGGTTCTGCACTCATTTTTGCAATCAAGGTTCCTTTCTCCACCAATTCACCTTCCCGGGCGTATATCTTTTCAACTTTACCCGGGATGGCGCTGCCGAGGTTGGCCTCTTTCCATGGTTTTAAGGTTCCTGCCAGTTGCCAGGTCTGCTGGTGGTTTCTTTTTTCCGGAAAGCGCACACTTACAGTTGTAATGGATTCTCCGGGATCTGTTTTTGCTGTTTCTTCTTGTCTGCAGGCCCCCATCACGAGGATCATCATGAGTAACAGACCGATATTTTGTTTGTGCATAGTAAAGTTTTTATGATGCTTTTTTTATTCTGCCATTTCTCCGGTCGCTTTTTTCATCTCCAGGATGCTTTTCCTTAGTTCTGCCATTGCAGCTATGTGTTCTGCATACGCTTCCTGCCAGAGGGTTTGCGCCTCCAAAAGATCCGTTGTGTTCATCCTGCCTGTATCAAACTGATCTTTTACAAGTTGCAGGTTCTCCTCTCCCTGCTCCAGGGAAATTTCTCTGATCTCCACACTTTTTCGCGCTTCCATCCACTGATAATAGGCGTTGGCAATATCTAACTGTATGAGTTGCTGAACATCTTCTTTTTGGATTTCGCCAGCTCTTACCTGTTGTTGTGCCGCATGCAGCATGTGTTTTTTTTCGCCCCAGTTGTAAATGGGCATTTTCAGGGTAATACCGGCAATCCAATCATGCCCGGCTTCTGATTCGAATCCATTATACGGGTTGGGATTTGAGGCGAAATATGTAGCACCCAATGCTATATCGGGGTAGAAATTTCCTTTGGCAAGTTTTGCCATGGTGCCAGCCAGTTCTGTCTGTTTTTGTGCCATTAAAATTTCTGTCCGTTTTTCCAATCCTTTTCTGGTGAGTTCATCCAGGACAAAATGTTGCTCTTCATCCATCGGATCCGCTTTGGCAAGAATGCTGGTAGTAAGGGGTAATCCGGTCATCCTGCAAAGTGCCATACTTACCCGTGCCAGTCCGTTTTCTGCCTTTAAACGACCGAGGATGGCTTCGTTGTATTGAACCTGTGCTTTCAGCAGATCGCTTTTGTGCAAAATACCTTCAGAAACCAGACCCTGCAGATCGGATACCGTTTTTTCAAGTAATTTTTCGTATTGGTCTGCCAGTTTTGTTTTTTGTTGCAGGCTCACCATT
The DNA here is from genome assembly GCA_964390665.1 of uncultured Bacteroidales bacterium. Taxonomy (GTDB): domain Bacteria; phylum Bacteroidota; class Bacteroidia; order Bacteroidales; family UBA7960; genus SKVR01. Next base: position 24,627 of record CAYMLS010000019.1, read on the forward strand.
TTCCAGAACAGTGTTGCTGTTTCCAACACCACTTCACGGCGGGTAAGGATATGGTCGTAGTGTGCCATATCTTCCATGATGGTTGCTGCTTCGTATTGTGCTTTTATTTTGCCGCCGGTAAAAAGAGGTTGTTTCATGTTGATGCTACCCAGGAAATTGTTGTGTTGCCCGAAAGATGTTTCGGAGCGGGGTAGAAATGCATACTCTCTGAAAACAAAATTTCCATCGCTGTCGGTGGCAAAAGATCCGTCGGGAAGGGTTACCAGTGCTCCCGAATTGATCAGTTCCATGGGTTTCAGACCGCCACCCTCAAAATCAATAGCATTGTAAGGTACCACAGGAAGGAACATATCCTGAGAAAGGAGATTAAACTTCTTGTTCATACGTAAATATCCGGCCGAGAGATCAAACCCGGGTAGAAATTTAGTGAATGAGGCTTTGCGCATCGATTCTGCGGTATTGATCTGTAATTCAGATATGCTTATTTCCCGGTTGTTGGCAAGGGCAAGTTCCTTGCATTCATCCCAGGTGAGTTCCCTTTGCGGAAAAACTGCCAGCGAAAAAAGCAGAAAATGAATAAAAAGAAATGCTTTTGGGTTGTTCATGATTGTTTTCCTCATTATTCGGCAATGTCCGGTTAAATTAAATACAGTATAAGATCTCGTGTAAAGACCAATGACCTTCTGTTTCGTGATCATCAGGTTCTGTAAATCGATTCTCCTTCATGAATACCGTCATATATAATTTGTATTACTTTGTCGAAAAGTTCCTCCGGTTTTTGAGGGATGTCCTGTAAAAGCGCAGCAGGGAGTGTTTCTGTGACCTGCGGATTAATAATGATTTCCATGGCATTGACCATGATCAGCACTGCTACACCTTTGTTCAGGTCTGGTTTGAAATGTCCTTCCCTGATCCCTTCATCCAACAGCATAGGAAAATAAATATGTACCATGTCGCGCCTGAAATCAGAGATCTTTTGCCATACATCGGGCACGTTTATGCGCAGGTCGTTCAGGAAATGGGGTGAAATACCCGACAGGGTGACCGCTACCTGTGTAGTGATCCGGCGCATTTTTTCAGGAAAAATGATCTGCTTTGCCAGTATACGGTCGAGTTCATTCCTGAGGGTTTCAATTTTTTGGTTGATGAACACTTCCAGGATCTTTTTTTTGCTATCGAAATATTTGTACAGGGTGCGCTTACTTATGCCCGCTTTCTGTGCAATTTCATCTGAAGTGCTTTTGCTGTATCCAAAATGATCAAACAATTCCTCCGCTGCTGATAATACTTTTTTGACTTTGTCTTCCATATTCAGTTTTTGTTTGTTGTGTTCAGAAAAAAGACTTCCTGCCGCTTTAAGATCATCTGCCAGTTCAAACCGCATTTATTCAAAGTGATCCATCAGCAGGACATCAATAAGTAGTGCTTGCAAGAAAACGCCAATTGCTGCGTTGGGCTCGCCTTCAAAACAGTCGATTACGAAAAGTAAACTCCTGTTTTTCAGTCATCGCCCGCCTTGCACTTGACGCTTTCTTTATCAAGCACAGATAAAATCGTGGGTTTTCTTGCTGACACTAAGTAAAAAAACCATGAGGATTGCCGATCATCAGGTGAATCGTGTTTGCCTTACAAAGGTAAACCAAAAAACTAAAAATAGTTTACCTGGTTTACCTTTTTATGTTTTTTTTCAGGAAAGGGGAGAAAGTTTACAGGGAGAGGTTTTTTTTATTCGATCACCTTCATGAGTTCTTTGAAAATGAGAGTCATGGCAGGTTGTGCCAGACCTGCGGCATTTTGCACCTCATCGTGGGTGGTGCCCGATTCCGATTCGTCGGTAACGGCCAGGTTGGTGATCACGGAAATGCCGAAGCAGATAATGCCCATATGCCTTGCGGCGATAACTTCCGGCACAGTAGACATGCCGGTGGCATCAGCACCCAGTATAAGGAACATTCTGTATTCGGAGCGTGTTTCGAGGGTTGGTCCGGGGCTTCCAACATAAACTCCGGTTTGGTGTTTGATATCATGGTCTAAAGCAACCTTGATGGCGTGTTTGATCAGTTTTTTACTAAACGGTTCGCTCATTTCCGGGAAGCGGGGTCCCAGTTCATCTATATTTTTCCCCCTCAGTGGGTTTTCCGGGAACATATTGATCTGATCTCTGATGATCATCAAATCACCGACCTGATAATCGGGGTTTAGTCCACCGGCAGCATTGGAGAGAAAAAGATAGCGTATGCCGAGGAGTTTCATAACCCTTACAGGAAAAACAACTTCTTCCATTTTATACCCTTCATAATAATGAAAGCGTCCTTGCATGGCAACCACTTTTTTCCCTTCCAGGGTTCCCAAAATGAGTTTTCCCTGATGCCCTTCCACGGTTGATAAGGGGAAGTTGGGTATACTTCTGTAATCAAACTCATGTTCCACAGCAATGGAATCCACCAGACCGCCCAGTCCGGAACCAAGAATAATACCTGCTTCAGGTTGAAAACCAGTTTTATCTTGTAAATATTTCGCAGTTTCTTTTATTTTCGCTAACATACATGCATTTTTTTTGTGAACTGTTTTATGATCATAGGTCCGGCTGCCTGCCGGTAATTTTCAAATATAGTAAATGTTTTTAGACCGGGAGCGGTTGCGTAATAATATGTAATTTTGCAACTTCCTGAAAAAAGTTTTGCAAAGGCAAAAATACAAACAAAAATAAGATATATGAGTTCTGTTACAATAATCAGAAATGCGATGGTATTAACCATGGACGCTGGTTTTCATTTTTACAAAAAGGGCACTGTGGTGATAGAAGATGACCAAATTGCCGCCATAGGAAGGGATGAAGACATACCTGCCAGGTATAAAGAAGCGGAAATTATTGAAGGAAATGGAAAACTGGTAATGCCCGGTATTGTGAATACGCACACCCATATACCGATGACTATTTTCAGGGGATATGCTGATGATCTCTCACTGCACGAATGGTTGTATGATTATATTTTCCCGGTTGAGTCTGCTTTTATTAATGCTGAAAATGTGGTTGCAGGAGCAGAATTGGCCATTGCAGAGATGATCAGGAGCGGCACAACAACTTTCAACGACATGTATTATTTTGCTGATGATATTGCACAATTGGCAGATCGAACAGGCATACGCGCTTTTTTGTCGGAGGCCATCATTGATTTTCCGGCACCCAACAGTCCCAATCCGATGAAAGGATTGGAAAGGGGCGAAATGTTGATGAAGAAATGGAATCAACACAGTCGTATTACCATATCATCGTCGGCACATTCACCCTATTCCTGTTCAAAAGAATACATTGTGAAGGCGCGCGAGCTGGCAGATCAGTATAAGGTGCCTTTCAACATCCATGTGGCGGAAACCCGGCGGGAATATGATCAATCGATGGAAAAACATGGATTATCACCCGTAGCTTATCTGGAAGATATAGGAGCATTGAGCAACAGAACAGTTGCCGCTCATGGTGTACATGTCGATGATGACGACATCAGGATTTTAGCGCGCAGAGGTGTTTCTGTTGCCCATAATCCCGAATGCAACATGAAGCTGGCCAGTGGCGTGGCACCTGTACCGCAGTTTTTACAAGCCGGTGTTAAGGTGGGTTTGGGCACCGATGGCGTTGCCAGCAACAACAATATGGATATGTTTGAAGAGATGAATTCGGCTGCCATCATCCACAAACTCAACCAGAAAAATCCATCTGTCATGGATGCGCAGAGTGTTGTTTATATGGCGACCCTGGGCGGGGCAAAAGTTTTGGGTGCCGACGATCAGATCGGTTCGCTTGAGGTAGGAAAAAAAGCCGATATCCTTATCCTTGATATGGACCAACCCCATTCGCATCCGGTTTATAACATTTATTCATTGCTGGTATACAGCATGCGGGGCAGTGATGTGGATTCTGTGATCATTGATGGCAAAATGGTCATGCAAAACAAAAATCTACTGCATGTGAATGAAAAAGAGGTTTTTGCAAAAGTAGACAGCATTGCAGCAGATGTGATACAGAAAAACGGTGTAAAGAATATTAACAGCATCCATCATCCCGGTGCGTGAAATTGTTTCATTGGTTTATAACCGCCTAATATTAACCCGAATAAGGGTTTAGTCTTCGCATCATTTGATGATCAATAAGTTTGCAGAGTTGCTGGGGAGAGAATTTTCGCCAGTTCATATCGTCAAAATGTTTTCCAAAAGCGATATAATAGTCAATATTAGCAGTTTCGAATTCACGGATTACAAAATCGCGGAAATTTATTCCCACGATCCATCCATCCTCTATCTCATCGAACCATTCCTGATAGTAGCAATCATCTGAATAATGAAAATTTAAAACATTTTCACCCAATAAAATAAATTTATTGATGCCCTCTTCGATCAGGGGTTCTGCAATATTTCTTTTCAGGTACATGATGTCGTTATGCAGGCAATCGTTCCATTCACCAATAAATTCGATGATACAAACACCTTCGTCATAATCGGCGTACAAAATTTTGATAAACAAGGTGGGAGAGCCGATCTCATCCCATTGAGGATGAATAAGATGATCGTATACTGCATGGGTGAATTCAAATTCGCTGTAATCTCTTCCATGAAAAGGTGATCTTTCGTCTTCGTCGGCAATATATATGTTTCTCCACGAGTAGAAGGGTTCTATATCGTGCATAAAATTTCCTGTTTTGATTTGTGTTGCATTGTCTGATAAGCAATGCAATGAAATTGTTTTCTTTAGTCCCAATGCAACGTTTTTTTATACTACATATTTTCAGGAATGTGTGTTTTGAAAAAAACGAGGGATACATTTGTGCAATGAACGGTATTGAAGTACAAATAGTTTGATGTGGTTTTGATGATCAAACCATCAAATATCTGCAAACAGGCATTGGTTGCATAAAATTAAAGAAATTATATGGAAAAAACCACTGAACGGAAAGGGTCAGGGAACCTTATCCTGCTGTACAATGCGACAACTGAAGATCATCGCTGTGTTGCCAATGAATCTTAAGATATGCTTAAACTTTCTTGAAAAAGTTTTATATAGTCTTTGCAAGAAAACGCCAAATACTGCGTTATTCTCGTTTTTGAATC
>CAYMLS010000020.1:0-29717 GCA_964390665.1 uncultured Bacteroidales bacterium
CATTCATGGGGTAAAGAATGATTACCTTAATCCCTTGACGATGATTGTTCTTGAGGCAAAAATCAAGCACCGGGTAAAGAAAGCATTCTGTTTTACCGGAAGATGTCCCTGTGGTAATCAATGTTGGCTGAGGCTGGTGTCCTGCTGATGTGTGCAGGCGATGGAAAGCCTTATACTGGTGATCGTAAGGTAGGAAGTCGGGCTGAATATCAAGCGGTATTTTTTCATCCGCACCGCTTTTTACAAAAGGCAGCTTTAGCGATACATACGGACCTTTAAAAATGCCTTCTTCCGGATCATTAACGAAATCGTAAAACGCCCTGTGGACAACCTTGTCTTTAAAGCGGAAAGTGGCTTTGAGATATTCCAGGATGGAATGCTTTACTTCATAGGCTTGCTGGAGGGGGAGCATAGTGTTTTTTCTTTCGTCATTTAAAAGTTTAGTGGAAATTGACAATCTGGTGGTTTCACTCTAATTGCTGTAATCCCGGCAAATTTTTTTATAAAAAAAAGACTAATGATTAAATCATTTAGAAATAAAAATGGGTATTCAGGTCGCAAAAATAATAAATATTTACAACGGTTTTATTACTTGTAATTCATCAAAAAAAAATCAATCCCCATATTCCAAAAGATTTGTAGACGACTTACCAAAAACTATGTTTGGATCTAAAGCAGGGTAACGTACAAAATTTGGTATGTATGGAAAATATACGTATTTTTAGTGAACCGGACATAACAAAATTTTTGACACAGTTCTACTGAGCATGTCGAAGTACACGCGCATGATTATAATCCCTGGCATGGTAAAACATGCAGATATTGTGATGGTGATCTTTCTCATTGAAAAAACGTTAATCTGTTTAATCAAATCATAAACGAATGAAAAACTACAGAAAAAGCGGCAGCAAGATTTGATGCACGACTTTCTAAAGGGGAAAAGGAACTTTTTGAAAGAGCTGCTATACTTGGTGGGTATAGAAATTTAAAAGACTTCGTTATATTTACTGTGCAGCAGAAAGCCAGGGAAATCAACCAGGAAAATGAGCCGATTATTGCATCTGAAAGAGATAACCAAATCTTTTTCGATGCCATTGTACAAACCAAAAGCCATCTGATACATTGAAAAGGGCTTTGGATGATTACAAATCTTTTGCTTTTTAACTATTGTGTGCACATGATTGAGTTGTAGACAAAAAACACCATCGAAAAGATTTTGACTGTGGCAAAGAGCTTTTAAACATCTACCTGAAACACCAGGCAGGGCAGGACATGAAAAGAAGATTATCGGTTTGCTTTGTGTTGGCAGAAAAGGAAACCGATCACATTCAGGGATATTACACATTATCTAACACAAGTATACCACTTAAAAGTTTTCCGGAAAAGATCAGAAAAAAGTTACCTGTTTCGTTCACCTGCATTTCAGCTACTTTGCCTGGAAGATTGGCGATTGATAATAGCTGCCAGGGGCATGGAGCAGGGAAAATATTATTGATTGATGCTTTGAAAAGGAGCTATGAAACCGCTAAAAAAACTGGTTCTTTTGCCGTAGTTGTTGATCCCATAGACCGGGAAGCTGAGTTGTTTTACGAAAAGTATGATTTTATAAAACTGCCTGTCATTAAAAAGATGTTTATTGCTATTAAAACAATGAAGGAGCTGTTTGATTAACTTGAGTTTGGCTTTTTAGTTCAATAATTCTTTTATGATGAATGAGTCCAGTAAAAAAAGTATTTGTCCACGAATTTCCACAAATTCACACGAATTTAATTGATTGAAATTCAGCAATATAAAACAAAACAAAATTTACACGAATGTCTAAAAACAAGTTTTTAGACTGTACTCATGAATGAGTCCACTCCGAAAACTTGTTTTCGGAGAAATTCGTGCCATTATCATGTTTTTATTTATCTGAATAACAGGCATTTCCTGATTGTTGAATAATGCGCTAATTCAACCTCTCAACACCCCCTCAAAAAACTCCCAAGCCCTCTTATAATCCTCCACCCTGTCGCACTTATCAAAAGGTGCGTGGTAGGTTACCTTTTTACCGTTGTAGAGTTCGCTTTTGGTGATGGTGTGTTCGTAGGTTTCGCCGGCTTGCATGTTTTTGATGTTGTTCCATTGGGCGCGGTCGAGACCGACGCCGGTTAAACCTTTGCTTACCGTAAACACTATCTTTCCCGTGGTGTCGTACCAGGTGTCGTCCTCGTTTTGCTGAAGCACGGGAAACTGTACGTTGTAGATTAGAATGAGCTCCTCCAGACTAAGTCCCAGTGCCATTGCGGTGATTACATCAATCTCTACCAAAGCCATGCGGCGCTCGTACCCGTTGCGCAGGGGGGTACTCCATTGCCACTCATGGGTTAGGTTGTCAAAGGGCTTAAGTCTTAAATCCTGCTTGCTCCATTGGTCTTGCATGTATGCTTCCTGCCACATCTCTTCCCACAGGGGGGCGTAGTATTTGTTGAGGCAGTTAAGGAGGAGGGTGCGGGATGAAATCATCGTTCTATATTCACCATTTACTCCCAAAGGAAGATTGAAAAACAAAGAGTTATCATATAGACCCGCTTTACCAGAAGACTTTATGTAAAAATCAAAAACAAGAGATGATGATAAGCCTGAGAATTCAGTTAAAACTTCAAATGATTTAAATGTTATAGACTTAACTCCGTGAATGTGACTACTTTTGGGAGGTATAATACAACCTGTTAAAGTTCTTTCACCAGCTTGAGATAACATAGCCCTGAAAGCAACTTTATAATAATCAATCCAGTCATCATAAATATCATTACCCTTTTTATCCTTCTCACCTGTTTTAAAGCCTTTTATTAATTGCTTAAAGGGTTTTTCGACCTGATAGGCAATGGTGCTGAATTTATCCCCCGGGACGTAGTTTGTTCTGGCAATGAATTCTTCATCAATATAACTATGGTCAATTATATCGTAATGTGCTTTCTCTGTACATATTTCTTTGGGTGATTTGTATAATGGATTTGAAACAAAAAAATGGGGACCACTATAAATTAGTTCATAATTCTTGAGAGCAGGGAAAGTGGTTTTTCGTTTTATGATACCCTTATTCAAGTCATTTGTTTCATCAAAACATACGGTTATTCTGCTCTCAAAATCTTTTACATAACTACCGAATTTGCTAAGCTTTTCTAAAACAGAAATGATACTTTGGGAGTGAATCGTAACCAATTTTGCTGACACTCCATCGTCAATGCCTTCAAAGGTTTGGGATAAAACTTTTAATCTTGCAGAATTGAACAAAACCAATCTGTCCTTATGCGGCTTAACATTCCAAACAAACCCCTCATCGGTTTTCGTTTTTATCCCACCACAAATTCCTGTGCCGGTATGTATAAAACAACCGTCAATGGTGGAAGGATGAAACAGGTTGTTAATGGAATAAAATTGAATTTCGCTTTTTGTTCCGGCATATATATGAACGCCATATTTTTCTCTGTGCGCAACTTCTGCGAAAAGGTTAAAGGCGTTTTGAAACTGAAAATGAAACTTCAACCTCTGATATATTTCCTTTCGCAACGGCTGCCCATTTGGGTCATCATACACCCCTTCCGGATGCAGCAAACCCATATAGCCCTGTTTGCCCAACAGTGAGAAGCCGTTTTCAAGCACGCATTTATACAAGTTGGTTTGCTGCCCCACCAGCAGGGGAAAGTTTTGCCCGGCATTCATAAATACGGAAGCGGCTTCAATTTCTAATATTTCTGCAATGTAGAGCTCTTTTAGGTAGTGGTTTTTGAAAAACTCTGCCTGCAATGTGCGCACTTTGGGGGCGCTAAGGCTTTTCACCACCACTTCAGGGAATTTTTCTGATATTACCCCTTTTTCTTCAAATTGCAGTTTGATCCAGGGCGGATTACCAGCTATCAGATCAAAGCCACCTCTTTCCCAGAATACTTCAAGGAATTCTAACTGGGGGTGGAAGAAATAATACTGGTTTGCCAAACGGGCAACGTATCCGAGGCTTTGAGACTGGTTAAACAGGTTTTTACGAGAGGAGTGCTCGGCAATGGCATCAGTGTATAGCCTCCCGGTTTCTTCGGGTTCCAGCGCCATGGAAAGCTGGGTGGAAGTATCGAAAAGGGATTGTTGCCCCCGTTTTTCAAGCATACCTTCAAGCGCTTTGCTGGTATCCAGGTCGAGTATTTTTTCAATATCGGTAAGATACTGTACCCTTGAGGGTAACTGGTCGGCATGGCGCAAATCCCAGTACCACAGGCTGCACCAGTAGTCCATGATCATTTTCAGCTTAAAATAAGGGGAATTGTGTCTGAGGCGCTCGTCGGCAAGTTTTTCCTTCTCCTCGTAGGTCTGCACTACCTGCAGTTTTCCTTGTTCGCCCCGGTGTAAAGCGCCGAAAATTTCCTGGTGGCTGCCGGTCTTTAAGTTTATCATGCGTTGAAAACGGTAGTATTCGGTAAGCAAATCGTCAATCTTATCGCAGATAATCTTCAGTCGCTGCATATCGCGCTTGCTCATGGGTTTGATAAAGTTTTTGCGCCATTGGGTTACCGCTTCGGTATGTGCCGGGTTTTCGTCTTTCAGCATCCTTATCCCTGCAGATGGCACCATGTTTTTATCGGGCAGCAAGAAGTGGTATATTTCGCTACTCCTTCGGTTGTGACGAATACGGTCGGTTTTATCGCCGGGTTTAAACTCCAGCTGTCGGGGTGCTTTGTCCCACCATTCTTTTTTAATCAATACGCGTTTGTCCTTACCCTTTTGATTTTTCACCACTTCGTATTCCTCCGACAGTTCTTTTTCGTCGTACACGCGCAGCCACGCGCCGATAACGGCATTGCCGGCACAGATACGGTTGCTGAAGAAAGGGGTTTCCATATCCTTATGTATCACATTGAGCCAAAGGGAGAGTTTTCCCAGCTCGATAGCGGTGGGGTTTAAGTCAACGCCATACACATTGGTGGTGGCAATATAAGCTTTAACTTTCTGCAACTCTTCCTTGTACTTGTCGGGCTCAACCTTCCATTCGGTTCTGCCCATGTTGCGCAGCTCCTTTTGGCGGTAATTCAGGTAGGCTTCAGCCATCTGGTTGATCATCTCGTTGTGGAAGGCGGCAGCACCCATGGCGGGCTCCAGCAGTTTCAGTTCCAGCAGTTCGGTGGCTTTCATCTCCCCTTTTTCTAACTTTTCCAGGATGGGTTTCAGGGTATATTTTACGGTACATTGGGTAAGTACCTCGGGGGTGTAATACGATGCTGATTTTTGCCGGTCGCGCCCGCTGAGGCGATAAACAAAGGTGCCTTTCTTCAGGATGATGTCTTGCTCTTTGCTGTCTTTCATTATTTCACCTTCATCAAAATCGTCGCGCCTGCTCCGTGGAACCAGGTAGGTACCGTCTTCGGGTTTATTTTTTTTATGCACTTCTATGTAATCCTGTTCTGCATAAAAACCGCGGTATGCCAATAAGCTTTCGTACACGCTGCCCAGCTGGTTGATGCCCAGGTTGGCATAAGATATACGCCCCCGGCTGCGATTACGTTGTTCTTTGGAGAGGGAAAGCCGGCAGATGATATCCTGCCAAACCTTATTGCGAAACTTTACCTTGTGCAGGTGGTGCATGCGCTTTTCATCAAAAAAAGGCGAATCGATATGCCTTACGCGGAAGCTTTTGTTTTTGCCGTTTTCATTCTCTCGGTATCCGGAACTGAGCACGTAAAAAAGCTTGCTGAGCGACTCGTGGAAGAAGTAGCCATTGAGGCTGGTTTCTGAATACAGGGGCACCTGCTCAAGGTCGCGCAGCATTTCCAGCGAATATCCACGGTTGTAAGTGGGGTCGTTGGAAGGTAGAATATCCAGATCTTCCCGGCTTTCGGCATAGAAGATAAACAGCAGGCGGTAGATGGTGCGAAGGCAGTCGTCTTTTACCTCCTGCTCAAAACGGTCGTCAGTTTCATCGAATTCTTCCTTCAGCTCCTCTTTCAGATAGTAGAGTGCTTCGTTGGCAAGTGCTTCTACGGCGTGTATGATGCCTTCCTTCAGGTCTTTGGTAACCTCGTAGGCGCTTTTGTGGCTGTCTTCGGCAAGCTGGTCGAGCAGCACCATGTTGCTGTCGGGGGCGAGAGTTTCCTTTCCCACCAGGAAATATACCAGCGCCTGGTAATAGGCAGTGGTTTTTGCGGTGGCTTCGGTAAAGAGTTCTTCCAGGTCTATTTCGAGGTAGCTGCCCCGGAACCATTTTTCCTGCTCCAGCAGAAACAACCTGTTGCCGGCAAGCATCAGTATATACTTAGGCCGCTGATGGGGCTCCAGCAGAAACAACTCCGATATTGCCTTGTTGATGATAACGGGAGATATCTTTACTCCTTCCGGGGTTTTGAATACCCCATGCCACTGGCTTCGATGGTACCGCTGAGGTGCCCGCGACTGCTCTTCCTCTTCTACATTGTAACGCTGCTCAAACAAACCGTCGGGTTCATTTTCATCTTCCCTTATGAGCGCCTGCATTTCCATAATCATCAGGTGAGGCTGGTCGGCACGGTATAAGGTATGGCGAACGGGGATGGCTTCCGTTTCGGTTAAATGAAACAGTTCGTTGTATTGTATCTTATCCCCTTCGTAACCCAGGGCATTGAGCAAATGGGTGTGAAAATGGTGGGTTTCGTAAATCTTATCCTTAACACGCAGCTTGTCTTCAATAAACCGCTGCTTGAACCGGTAGAACCGATCCTTTATGGGAGTAAGTCTTTTGTTGAATTCCCTGATGTCATCAGCAGCATACCCGGTTTTTGCCAGTACCTTGGCGGCAAAGTCCTCGTCAAAATAACTGGGAGAAAAGTAGTCGTTATGGTTGGTGATGAATTTGAGCATCTTTTAATGATTTTACAGGTTAGTTTTTACATCCTCTTGCTAATTGTAAAATACTGCCAACACTTTCAGGTAGGCATCTCCCTGTAGTGATGTCAGGTCTTTGAAATACTGGCTTGATGAGCTGAGAATGGTTTCAATCCTGCGCTTGCGCGAATCTCTGATGCCTGCCCAGAACCTGCTGCCGGGTTTGTCTTTAAAATCCAGCTCCAGCTGTTCAAGGGCTTGAGTATGCCAGTGGTTTACCTTTTCCTGGTAAATATTCAGTTTATTTTCCATCTCATCTTCCAGGCGTTGTTGTGCCTCTATCATATGATGATTTGCCCATTGCACTGCATCGGGCAGTATTTGTTGCAGGTTTTGAATGTCTTCCGTGGAAATATCTTCTGTATAAATTTTTTCGCGCAGTTTATACTCATTGATAAAATCAATGAATTGCATGGGCTTGGTTGCCGGTCGTCCGTCGGCTTGCAAGCCTACCACGAGGAAGTCGGACAGCAGTGGCTGCCCCAGGTTGTTGCTTACCTGACCGTGAAATACAAACCATGCCGTATCTTTAGGAAACCTTGCCGAGCGTGCCACCAGGGCTACATTCTTGTCAACACCGGCTTCCAGCTTGGTCATGTAAAAACGAATTACCGGGTGCAGCTCATACAATATCTGGAACTCCGCCCATTCACCCTGTTTTTTACGGGCTTTTTCAATGGATTGCTGCACCAGCTCCTTGTCGAGTGACAGCTTGTAAAGACCGCCTTCCGGGGGTTTGGCTTCCGGGGGCAAATCAAAAAGAATCTGGTTCAGGTCGCGGTGGTTGAGAATCTCCACGTATCCGTCTTCCTGTACATTAGCTTCACCGGCACGCAACTGATTGTCGGCTCTGAGCTGGTCAAACAGTTCGCGGTAAAACTTCTCCTCACCGGGATACAGACTCAAAAGTTTTATGTACGGAGATTCTTCGATAATTGCTTTGGTGCGGTCGTCTTCCTGATCGAAAAGGGTTGAATAGTCGAACTCCCCGTTTTCCTCATCTTTTTTGTCCAGGTATTCCTCATCCTGCTTCAGGAATGCTTTCTCAACCCGTTTCTCTTCCTTGTCGCTGGCATAAAGTTTCATTACCGAACCTGCATCGCCCAGGGTTTTATATACTTCTTCTTCTTTGTGGGTAAGTTTGTCCACAATGTGCAGGTCGGTTTTCAGTCCTGCAATATCCGATTCAGCTATTAGGTAATATATGTAGGGAGTTTTCTTCTGTCCGTATCGGTCAATACGTCCGTTGCGCTGCTCCAGGGTAATCAGCGACCAGGGAATGTCGTAGTTAAACATGCGGTTGCAGAAGTAATGCAGGTTGACACCCTGAGCTCCGGCATCAGAACAAATAAGCAGTTTCACCTTACTGTCTTCCTTGCCAAAATCCTCCACAATTGCCTGCTGTTCGGTATCAGAAAGCCCTCCGTGGAAATAAGCAATGGTTTCGTCTTTCAGGCTGAAATCCTTTTGCAGGTTTTCCTTCAGATAGAGCAGGGTGTCAATCCTTTCGGCAAAAATAACGTAACGGTCATCCTGCTTTCTGCCCGACCACCCCAGGTCAATGAGGGTGTAGCGCAGGCGGGAATATTTGGTATCGCTGCCGGAATCCAGAACATGGCTTACCTTTCTTTTGAGGGTATGAAGAACTTTCAGGTTGTCCTCGTAATTGCCGCTCTGGCGGTTACGTACCTCCACCTTTTCAATCCGTTTTTCCAGGCTGGAAAGTGCTGCACGGGGCGATGACATAAAAGCCTTGAAAATACCTATGGAGAAAAGAAAATCGTCCTTTTGCCGTGTTTCTTTCTCCTTCTCAATGGCTTTGAACTTCAGGTCTTGCTGGTATTGCAAAAAGTCGGTTTCAGCCGGGCTCAAGGGGGCAGAAATATGAATGACTTCCCGCTCCTGAAAATTTGCCCTGACCGAAGCATCGGCAATATCGTTTTTAAAACGCCTCACATAATACGGTTCCACATGCTTCTTTTCATAATTGCCGCTGCGGGGAATAGCGGTAGGCTCAATCATGTGGATAAGGTTGGCAAAGTTTTCTTTTTTGCCGTTGTGGGGTGTGGCTGAGGTAAGGATAAGAGATTCGCATTTGCCGGAAATAAACTGTGCCAGGTCACCCTTCTGGCTTTTATCATTGGCTACGGTATGGCATTCGTCAATGACCACAATATCCCAGCGCGACTTCTCCAGGTAATGTCTGAACTTGGCGTTGTTCTTCAGGGTGTCAATGGATATGATGGTTTTATCGTAATACTCAAAGGGGTTTTTATTGGCAGGTAGTTTGGTTTTAATGCGGGCAATTCCTACCGAATCGAGCCTTACCAGTGGTATTGTAAAACGGCTCCATATCTCCTGCTGAAACTGCCCCAGGATAGACTTAGGTGCCAGTACCATGATGCGCTTCCCCTTACCTCTTTTTATCATCTCTGCCAGGAAAACGCCCACTTCGATGGTTTTCCCCAATCCTACACCATCGGCAATCAGCAGCCGGGGACGAGCCAGTTGCAATGCCTTGAGCGTAGGAGTTAACTGATAGGCGGCAGCATTGATGGCTGCTTTTGACGCCACGGTTATTTTGTGTGAATACAATGCAGAGTTGCGTATCTGGGTCTCCAGGAAAAGTTTCGTTTTGCGATATCCACTGTCAGTATCCGGCTCCAGTAGGGTAAGATTTGGTTCAACCGGTTTTATATCTGTATCCAGCCTTGAATCAAAAGAAAACCGCCTTCCCTTGACCAGCTCGCTGATGCCTTCCGCTTCGATCAGCAAACTTCCGTCAAAATTCTCATCAATCTTTGAAATCAAAAAATCTTCTCCCCTTGTGGAGATTCGTTGTCCTATGGTAAGGTTCATCTTTTATAATATGGTAATGAATTTCATTTTGTCGAATAGTTAAATTGCCCGAAATATAAGAATAAAATTTTGTATTGGATGGCAGAATATTTCACGAATTTCCGAAATCGAATTTTCGGAGTGGAATCATGGTTTAAGGGTGAATTGTTTGCTGGATGGAAATATATCAAGGATATGATTTTTAATCGTTGATTTTTATTGGTAATGACTTTGTATTTTGTTTCTTTGTTCAATCAAAATCAAGAACAATATCAAATTTGCTTTTTTAAATTATCTAAAGATGTTTAGTCGGGTTTGAAGGCATAAAAAAACGATTGCCAAACCAGAAAAAGGTTTTCTGTTTGGCTGCCGACATGAAACAAAAGAAAAACGGAGTAGGGGGCAGATGTAATTTTTTTTCATCCTGCTTCTATCCTTAAAAACAAAAACCCACCGAATATCAGTGGGTTTTCGTACCCGGAGCGGGACTTGAACCCGCACGTCCGCAATGGACACAGGATTTTAAGTCCTGGGTGTCTACCAATTCCACCATCCGGGCGTTTTCTAAGAACATTTGATAAAAAAAAACCTCTTTAAAAAAGAGGTGTTGAGCGGAAAACGAGACTCGAACTCGCGACCCCGACCTTGGCAAGGTCGTGCTCTACCAACTGAGCTATTTCCGCTTTTTGTTGATTTGAGGATGCAAAGTTACACATGTTTTCTTAACTACAAAAAAAAATTATACCTCATTGTCATTTTTCAAACAGCATCCAACCCTCAAAGTATTTATCAGTCTATCTTTCAGGATTTTTCGTTCACAAATGCTGTTAAAATGGTTTGTGGTTGCAGTACTTTTTTTATCTTTGTGCCCCGAAATTCAGTAGATATTTTTCAAACATGAAAATAAAAGTACTGCTGGCACTGTTAGTTAGTATACATCATTTGATGCCAAAATGATCTTTTATTTTTCTGGTACAAAAATTGATTAAAAGAAAATTTGAGCGCCAATATTGGCGCAAAAGCACGTAAAAATTATTCATCAAACGATTCAAAAAATGAAAAAAATCCTTTCCATCGTATTTTTCACGATGTTGATATTCGGTAATTTTAGCTTCTTGCAGGCTCAGAACAAATTTGCACATATCAACACCGAGCAATTGCTCAGTCAAATGCCGGGTCGCCAGCAAGCACAGGAAGAACTGCAACGTTACGCCCAGGAACTCGAATCGCAGTTTACTGCTATGCAAACCGAATTTCAAACCAAATACCAGGATTACCTGGAAAATGAAGCTACTTATTCAGATCTGATCAAGCAATCCAAGCAACGCGAATTGGGTAGCCTTCAGGAAAGAATTACTGAATTTCAGGAATCAGCGCAGCAGGACCTGGCTCAGCGCGAGAATCAACTTCTGCAACCCATTATCGACAAGGCAAGAGACGCCATTCAGGAGGTTGCCAAAGAACAGGGATACACCTATGTTTTTGACATGAGCGCCGGAAGCTTGCTATATGCTGAACCCAGCGATGATATTCTGCCAATGGTTCAGGACAAGTTAGATATTGATGAAACCGATGCTCCCGCTTTACCTCCGGTAAATGGTGAGGAAAATCAATAAAACTGAAAATATCAAATACAAAAAAAGAGGTTTTGACACGTCAAAACCTCTTTTTTTGTAAAATCTATTTCTGCATCAGGCAATATTGGTAAAAACATATTGAATATCTTCATCTTCTTCAATCTTATCCAGCAACTTATCAATATCCTCCAGTTGGTCGTCTGTAAATTGCACCGGAGAATTGGGGATGCGCTGTAAATTTGCTTTGGTGATCTCCATCCCTTTTTTGTCAAGTGCTTCATTGAGCAGTCCAAAATCCTTATAATCGGTATAGGCATATACCGTTCCATCATCTACCTCAATTTCTTCCAATCCGGCATCTATCAGTTCCAGTTCGAGTTCCTCAATATCCATGGTGTCTGAATAAGGGAATTGAAAAACGGCCTTGCGGGAAAACAAAAAATCAAGAGAACCTGTGGGAACCAATCCGCCACCAACTTTATTAAAATATGATTTTATATTGGCAATGGTACGGGTTGTATTATCCGTAGCACATTCAACGACCACAAGCACACCATGGGGTCCTTTCCCTTCATAAACGATTTCCACAATATTTTCGGCGTCTTTACCCAATGCTCTTTTAATGGCTGCATCAATATTGTCTTTGGGCATGTTTTGCGCTTTGGCATTCTGGATGGCTGTGCGCAAACGTGGATTCAGATCCGGGTCATCTCCTCCTTCTTTGGCCGCAACTGTAATGGCTTTGGCCAGCTTAGGAAATACTTTCGACATTTTGTCCCATCTTTTTTCTTTGGCCGCACGCCTGTATTCAAATGCTCTTCCCATAATGGTAATAACTTAATTTAGAATGAGTAAACTGTTAAGCAAAAATCATGTTGCATTTTTGATCCGGTAGTTCAAAAATAAATTATCTCTGAAGCAGAAGATTCGCTGGAACCGGCAGGTAATGCACGGCAAACAAATATACTGATAGAAGCAAAATTTTAAATTGATAAAATTTGCGCAAATGTATCAAAAAAGGTTGATATTACATGCCAGGAAAAAGAAATTTTATGGAAGTGGTAAAGGAACATGCTCGTCTTTACAAAAGCTGATCAATTAAACGGAAAGTTTACCCATACAAAGGGAGCGAACTAATCTGCAGCGAGTTTTTGATCCACAAGATCTGCAACCCACTCGTATGGTTTACACCCGGAAAAGAGAGGTTCTATTTTTTTGCCTTTTTTGATCAAAAGGGTAGGGCATCGGTCAACACCCATATCGTTCACCATTTTAAATTCATTCTGAATGATCTGTTCTATTTCAGGAGAATTCATTTTATGAAGAAAGTCGTCGGGGTTCACGCCATATTTTTCTGCCGTGTTAAGGTACATATCAGTATCTCCTATTGCCCTTCCTTCCGAAAAAATGAATTGTTGAATATCCTGCGCATATGCCATCGATTGATCGAAATTAAATATTCGGAAAGCGGCCAAAGCCCTCGCAGGCATGAGATTTTCATAAAAAGATATGGGGTCTTTTTTCAGGTTTTGGAAGAATTCTTCATGAAAAAAAACATCGCAATCTTTTCCTGTTTGCTCGATTTCTTTTATTGTTAAACTGATATCTTCTATGGCAGGATCTTTTTTACCCGGATTTTTGGACATCGTAAGTATGGTAAAATCAAGTCTGGAATGAAATTGATTTTGTAAACGCATCATTACGGAAGAAAATCCGTAGCACAATGCACTTTGGGTATTGAATATATATATCACATCATGCTTTTCATGCGCATTGATGTTTTTTCCATTTATTTTGCTCATAAAACAATATTAAATTTGAGATTAAAACCAAATCTCCGGAAGTAACAGAGAGCGGTAAAGAGGATACACAGGCAGTGTTAAAAATGGGAACAATCCTTCCTTCTTTTTGTTTATCTGTGAGATGCTAAATATATATTGTGCAGGTTCCTTCCATCTTATCACTATATTTGTATAAACAGTGGCATGAAACAAAACATTTTATCCGGTAGATTGGAAATACTTTTGCTTATTTTCAAAAATATGGATTTGTACAAACTCAGATAAATGCCAGCAGGTAAAGATGGGTGATCAAACCAATAGTTGGTGGTTCTGTTGCCATACATTCATTCAAAGTTTGGTTTTATCTGTTTATGATTTGATGGATTCGTTCTGAAACCCATAAACGATTTGTTATTTCGATCGCAGCGAAAAATCTCAATGTTTTTGCCGGCCACCAATGATATTTTTTTAGGAAAACCAGGCAAATGTCAATAATAAAAATACCAGTTAATGATGCAAAAGATTATTTATAATCACTTTGGAGACGCAGATGTATTGGAGTTAAAGGAAGATGTTCCGGTTCCTGAACCGAAAACGGGCGAGGTATTGGTAAATGTGAAAGCCGCCGGCGTAAATCCTGTTGATTATAAAATACGAAACGGAAGCGCCCGGATTCTTACTTCACGCAAATTCCCCAAAACACCAGGATCAGAAATTGCCGGTGTTGTGGAAAAAACAGGAAAAAAAGAAAGCAAATTTAAAAAGGGTGACCGTGTGTATGGGATGACAGGATTAGGCGGCGGAGGATGCTCACAGTATTTGTGTGTGGATGAATCTTACCTTGCATTGATACCCGAAAAACTTTCTTTCCAGGAAGCTGCCACCATACCCCTTGCAGGATTAACAGCATGGCAATCGCTTGTTGATAAAGGATTGGTCTCTGCCGGAAGTCATGTATTGATCAATGGTGCCTCGGGTGGGGTAGGAATGTTTGGTGTGCAAATTGCAAAATTTCATCATGCCATTGTTACGGCTGTTTGTTCGGATAAAAATATTGAATTTGTGAAAGAACTGGGAGCTGATTTTGTGGTTAACTACCGGGAGAAAGATTTCACCACCCTTTCCAAAAAGTTTGATATTGTGTTTGATGCAGTTGCCATGTCCTCCTTTGCGAAATCTAAAAAAGTACTGGGTAATAAAGGACGTTATATTACAACTGTGCCCTCTGCGGGAAGGTTTTTAAGAACCCTTTTGAATCCATTTTTTTCCAAAAAAGTGTTTACCTTTTTGGTTGATCCTTCCGGGAAAGGTTTAGAGGCACTTAATGTGCTTATTTTTCAGGATAAATTAAACACTTATATCGAAAGATCCTTTCCATTGCATCAGGCAGCAGAGGCACACAAACGCATTGAAACAGGGCATGTAAGAGGAAAACTCGTCATACGCACATATGATTAACTTTTCTTATCCTGCGATTTTACTGACGTAATTTGTTACAACATTTGATTCATATAATTATTCATTCATTTTTTACATCCAAAAATCATTCATATGCAAAAAAATAAAATTTTAACCGTCATATTGTTTATGGCAGTGTCTTCAGTTACATATGCCCAGGATATCGTACCCATGAAATCTGCCGACCGTTTCATGATCGGATTATTCACCGATGTTTGGTCCGACCTTCCGGATGGAATGGAGACCAAAGCAATTAACCGTGGTATTACCATAGACATGATGCAGGATTTCCCATTGGGCAATTCCCGTTTTAGCCTTGGTATAGGCTTAGGTTACATGGGGCAAAACCTGTACAGTGATAATTTTTTATACACCTGGTCTGATGTTGAAGATGATTATAATTTTCAGGAAATTAGTGATGGGGTAAACGTTGAGAAGAGTAAACTAAGTTTGAATTATCTTCAGGTACCCTTTGAAGTTCGCTTCCGAACACGTAATCTTCCTGAAAACCTCCGAATACACCTCGGTGCAAAAGCTGGTCTGCTGGTCAATGCACATAATAAGTATCTTGGTGGAGATCTGGATGGAACCTCAGACAAAGAACGCAAATTCAAGGAAGGAAAACTTGGAAATATAGAACAATTCAACTTTGGTTTGCTGGCTCGTGTAGGATACAGCAGATTCAATGTTTTTGCCTATATGCCACTGACGCCGGTTTTCGAGGGTAATGAAGCTGAAAATGCCAACTTTTTAAGTTTAGGGTTGACATTTATCGTTTTCTGATCGTTGTTTACAAATTGAAGAATATGAGCCCTGATAAAACCCTTTATCCTTTTTTCTGGTATGCTTTAAGTGCTTAAAAGCATGATGACCGAAGACATGATCACAAAACCTGTTATGAATCCTGTGTAGACTTGTGCCGGGGTATGTGCTTTTAGCACAATACGTGCACTGCCCAATGCGCCCGCCAAAACTATTCCGGTAACAATGATCAGCGGAATCTCCTTTTGCAGCAACAACGATAAACTGATGAGAAAACCGATCATGCCTCCTATGGAAAGCATATGTATGCTTATTTTCCAGAACAATGTGACAATAAACCCCGAAAAGGTAAGCACAGCAGCTCCTGCCATAAAATGGATAATAAGAGATGGCAGCTTGGCTTGTATGAAAAGATACAAGGTGAAGAGATAGAACAACACGCTTACCAGGTTTGGGATCAGTCGTTCTTTTCTAATGTGCAGTGAGATTCCTGAGATAATTTTAGAGCGGGAAAGAAAAAATATGGTGAGCAGCGGAGCCAATCCGGTATTCACAAAAACGATCAGGATGATGAGATTTTGCGCTTTTTCAGGAATAGAAAAGGTAATATAAGAATCAATGGAAAACATGATGAACATGCCTGCGCCGGGCAATATCAAAGGGTGCAGTATGAAAGACAAAAAACGGGCCCATGGGTGTTTTTTTTCCATTCTTAAAGTTCTTTTCTCAATCTGGCCACCGGGATATTAAGTTGTTCGCGATACTTTGCGACGGTTCTGCGTGCAATATTGTATCCCTTGTCCTTTAGTATTTTGGTCAGTTGTTCATCGGTGAGGGGCTTCACCTTGTCTTCACTGCTAATGCAGTCCTGGAGTATCTTTTTTACTTCTCTGGTTGAAACTTCTTCCCCTTCTTCATTTTGCAAGGATTCGGAGAACAAACTTTTCAGCAGGAACGTGCCAAATGGTGTTTGTACGTACTTGCTGTTTGCTACTCTCGAAATCGTGGATATGTCGAGTTGAACAATGTCGGCAATATCCTTGAGGATCATCGGTTTGATCCTGGTTTCATCACCCGATAAAAAATAATCTTTCTGGAATGCCAGGATGGCTTCCATGGTCGTCAGGAGCGTATTTTGCCTTTGTTTGATGGCATCAATAAACCATTTGGCGCCATCAAGTTTTTGCTTCACAAACATAAGTGCCTCCTTGTCGCGCGAATTCTTCTTCCCTTTTTGCCTTGCGATCGACTCGAGCATCTCCGTATATTTTCTGTTGATTCGCAATTCGGGAGCATTACGCGAGTTCAGGGTAAGCTCCAAAACCCCGTTATAGTTGGTAAGGATAAAATCGGGTACTACATATTGAGCAGATTTACCGGATTCGGTAAGGGTGTTGCCTGGTTTTGGATTGAGTTTGAGTATTTCGTTGATGGCTTTCTTTAAATCTTCATCGGAAAGGTTGTGTTTTTTTTGAATTTTGGAAAAGTGCTTTTTGGTAAAGTCATTAAAATTCTTTTCCAGCATGAGGGTGGCAATTTCTATGTCAGGAGTTTTGGGTGTTTTGCGTCGGATCTGCAGGAGCAAACACTCCTGAAGATCACGGGCACCCACTCCCGGCGGATCAAATTCCTGAACAACACGCAATAGACGAATTACCTGAGTGAAATCGGTTTTTACATTAAGGGAAAATGCCAGATCGTCGATCAGTGAATGAATATCGCGTTGTAAATAACCGGCATCATCAATGTTTCCAATAATATGTGTAGCGATGGTTATCTCTTCATCATTCAGATCGCGAAGACCAAGTTGCGAGAGCAAATGTTCCTGAAAACTGAAAGATGTAGACATGGGCACTTCTTTGTGCTCATCATCGGCACTGGTATTGTTGGCCGAAAGTTTATAGTCAGGAATGTCATCGTCTTCTACATAATCCGAGATGTCAAATTCATTGTCCGGGTCATTTTCGGGTTCGTCATAGTCTTGCTCATCCGTTTCTGGCACCTCATCAAAATCTTCCTCCTGGGTGTCTTCCACCTCTTCTTCAGTACCCTCCTCCAGTGCCGGATTTTCTTCTATCTCCTCTTTTATTCGCTGTTCGAGCAAAACAGTAGGAACCTGCAGCAATTTCATCAATTGGATTTGCTGTGGCGATAGTTTTTGCAAAAGCTTTTGCTGTAATCTTTGCTTTAACATACTTGTTTTTTCCGAAGGAGTTTAAATGAATTAAAAATACGATTTACGAATAAAAGATCAAAAATATAATATTTATCCATTTCTCAATGGAATGAAAACCGAAAAACTTTAAAATTCTGCATTCAGGGGAGCTCGTGGAAAGGGTATTACGTCTCTTATGTTGCCCATTCCGGTAATAAAAAGCATGAGCCTTTCAAATCCAAGTCCGAATCCACTATGGGGAGCGGTGCCAAATACCCTTGTTTCCAGATACCACCAGACATCCTTTTCCGGGATATCCAGCTCCTTTATGCGTGAAAGGAGCTTTTCATGATTTTCCTCACGCTGACTACCTCCGATAATTTCACCGATTTTCGGGAACAGTACATCCATGGCACGAACGGTTTTGCCATCGTCGTTCTGTTTCATGTAAAAAGCTTTGATGTCTTTCGGGTAATCGAAAAGGATCACCGGTTTTTTGAAATGCTTTTCCACCAGGTATCGCTCATGCTCCGATTGAAGATCAACACCCCATTCCACTTTATACTCAAATTTTTCACCTGAACCCATCAGAATATCTACCGCTTCGGTATACGATAGTCTTTTAAAGGTATTGTTTAACACAAATTCGAGCCGTTCAATAAGCTGCTTATCATACATTTTCTGAAGAAATTCCAGATCATCGGTACAATTTTCAAGTATATACTGGATCAGATATTTCAAAAAATCTTCTGCCAGATCCTGGTTGTCTTTGTCGTCGTAAAATGCCATTTCCGGTTCTATCATCCAGAATTCAGCCAGATGCCTTGTTGTGTTTGAGTTTTCGGCCCTGAAAGTAGGTCCAAAAGTATAAACACTTGATAATGCCAATGCCCCGAGTTCACCTTCAAGCTGGCCGCTTACGGTAAGGTTTGTTTCTTTTCCGAAAAAATCTTTGCTGTAGTCTATCTTACCTTCATCAGTTTTAGGAGGGTTGATCATATCCAGTGTTGTAACCCTGAACATGGCACCGGCTCCTTCGGCATCGCTGCCGGTTATGATGGGTGTATGAAGATAGAAAAACCCATGACTGTTAAAGTATTGATGGATGGCAAATGACAATGCATGCCTTATCCTGAGTACAGCGCCAAATGTATTGGTGCGGGGGCGCAGGTGGGCTATCTCCCTTAAAAACTCAAGCGTATGTCCTTTTTTTTGTAATGGATATTTTTCGGGATCGGCACCTCCGTATAGTTCAATCTCCTCTGCCAGGATCTCTACATTTTGACCTTTGCCCTGCGATCTTACCAGTTTCCCGTTTACTGAAATACAGGCACCGGTAGTGATCTGACGCAGCAACTCATCGTTGTTAAATGCTGCCACATCTACCACAATTTGTAAGTTGTGAATGATACTGCCATCATTGAGCGCTATAAAAGCTACATTTTTGTTGCCTCTTTTGGTTCGTACCCATCCTTTTACATTTACCTGTTTGTCAAGCAGGTATTCCTGGTCTTTTTTGATCAGATCAAAGATTTTGTGCCTTCTGGATAAACTCATTTTTTTTAATTTTCTATTTCGTTTTTATTTCTCAAAACAGCTTTCTGCCTGTATTGCCTTCCAAACAGATTTGCTTATGAGCATTGCATTCTTATTTTCGGTAATCAGAGGCTGCAAAAATACGACAAATTTATCAAGTGAAACAAATTGATTGTTTTCATTTCGGTATCGGGGAATCCCATTGTATGATGATTAAGGTACTGCTTTCACTTTTACAGGTTCCCCATTTCTTAAAACGGTAATTTCCAGTGTTTGATCTTTTTCTACTTCGCCCATTATTTTCATGTAGGAATAGATGTCAGACACTTCTTTACCATCTAATTCCACAATGATATCGCCGGCTTTCAGTCCCGCTTTTTGTGCAGGACGGTTTTCTATAACAGCTTCGATCCTTAGCCCTTTTCCATCAAAAGCATGATCGGGCATAAAACCCAGAGAAGGACCCCGTCTGGAGGTCTGCCGGCTTTGTGTTGTGGGTGTGGTTGAAAATTCGGGTGCATGCTGGTCTTTTAATTCTTCTGTAAAATAGTAGGATAGCGACAAAACCTGCCTTGCCCCTTGGTAGTTAATTTTATCGGGTGTATCAGCGGGCGTGTGATAATCTTCATGCAAACCGGTAAAAAAGAATAAAACCGGAATATTTTCCCTGTAAAAATTTGTATGGTCAGATGCTCCAACACCTGAGGCACTTTTTCGTATGTTGAGTTCATCAAAAGGTTGTTGATCAATAAGCTCATCCCAAACCGGTGATGTGCCTGTTCCAAAAAGGGTAAGATTGCCCTGGTCAAGTCGGCCGATCATGTCAAAATTAAACATAAAACTGACCTTGCTCCAATCGTAAGGGTTGCTGTTGGTGAAATATCTGCTACCCAAAAGCCCTTTTTCTTCGGCACCAAAGGCAACAAAAATATAGTTGAAATTTTGCGTGCCTTCCACAGAAAGATATCTTGCCGCCTCAAGGACACCCGCAGTGCCGGAAGCGTTGTCGTCGGCACCATAATGGATGGCATGTACACCAGATGCTCTGGAACCTCTGCCACCATAACCGAGGTGGTCGTAGTGCGCACCCATTACGATTGTTTGTTCAGCACTGTTATCAATATAACCGGCAACATTCTTTGATGCATGGCTCTTCAACCGTGCATCGGTGCTCAGATTTATGATTTTCTCCCCAGTTGCGTTTTGCCAGGTTTCCCAAAACCTTTTTGCTGCAAATACAACAGGGAAATCCATTGTGTCTCCAACAATTCTGAAGCTGTTCTCAGGATCGGTTTTGTGAGGATTGTTGTTGACGAATATCACTCCTTCCACCTGTTTTTCCTGTGCAAATGCCAACCGTTCCCTGAGAGACTCCACCAGATCATATCCGGAAGCAGAAGTGAGACTGTCTGGCAAATAATATTCCATCAGCACGATCTTTTTTTTGATCGTTTCAGGTGGGGTGTTTTTGTTATGCAAAGGATACGCCAGATATACACCGGGGGCTGATACTGATATGTTTGCCGACCATGGAAGAACGAAATAATCGCCATTGATGACAAAATCATTGTCGCCGATCATGAGATTGTTCTCTGTCCCGTATTCCCATTCATAATCAAAAATAAATTCCTGGAAATAGGAACCATTGAAAAAAGGTTCAAGTCCTGCCAATTTCATCTGACTGGCAACATAGCGGGCAGCCATCTCTTCGCCAGGCGTGCCGGATTCCCTTCCCTCCATTTCAGGCGATGACAGTTTTTCAATGTCTGTCCTGATTCTTTGCTCTATGCTTTCGTTTTCAAAAGACAAAGACGATTGTGAAATAACCCAGAGGGGGAGCAGG
Organism: uncultured Bacteroidales bacterium; assembly: GCA_964390665.1. Taxonomy (GTDB): domain Bacteria; phylum Bacteroidota; class Bacteroidia; order Bacteroidales; family UBA7960; genus SKVR01. Next base: position 20,836 of record CAYMLS010000020.1, read on the forward strand.
AAAAATCCTAAAAAATAAAATGATCTTGTTGTCATAACCTATGATTTTATGATTATACAAGGTGAAAAAGAACTCATCATTCCGGGATACGAAAACCCGGTGATGAATAATCATCTTTTTCCTTAGCAAACTTACTGAAAAAGAATGAAATTGCTGAACTAGCTTTGGAAAACAATCTTCTGATCAGTGTCATCAGGAAAACCCATGATTTGATCTGTGCCTGATAAAGAAAGCGTAAAACGCAAGGCGGCAGATGACAGAAAAACAGGAGTTTACATTTCGTCACCGAATGTTTTGAAGGCGATCCCAATGCCGCAATTGGTGTTTTTCTGCGAGTACCAGTGATGGCGAAACCCTTCAGGTTTTATGGTAACGCTTTATTACGAAATTCTTTTTTTGGGGGTTGTAAAACACTGTATACCAAAAAGATGATATTCATTTGAAAGAATTCTGCAAAAAAAATCGCAAAAATATTTGGTGGAATTAAAAAAGCGATTTATATTTGCAGTGTATTAGTAAAGTAAAACACTAATTTAATAATTAACACATATGCCATGATTGAGATAAAAAATTTAAATTTTGGTTATAAGAAAAACCAGAAATTGTTCAGAGACCTGAACCTTGAAATGGGCTCCGGAAACATTTACGGATTGTTTGGTATGAACGGAGCCGGTAAGACCACCCTGCTGAAGCACATTGCAGGATTGCTTTTTCCGCAAAGCGGCACCTGTACTATTTTCGAAAAGGATGTAAACCAGCGTTTACCAGAGGTGCTGGCAAATATATTCATGATACCCGAGGAGTTTGACTTCCCGGCTGTAAGCATCAAATCCTTTTCCGAATTGCACGCCCCTTTTTATCCACGTTTTGATTACGGTCTTTTTGAAAAATACCTTCGGGAGTTTGAGATTGAAGGGAATAAAAAGCTGGTCTCTTATTCCTACGGACAGAAGAAAAAATTTCTGATCGCTTTTGGATTGGCAACACAATCTAATGTTTTGTTGATGGATGAGCCCACCAACGGACTGGACATCCCATCGAAAAGTCAGTTTCGACGAATCCTGGCAGCTGCTGCCAGTGAAGATCAGTGTATTGTTATTTCCACGCACCAGGTCAGAGACCTTGCCAGCATTATCGACCATGTTATTGTGATCGATGAGGGACAGATCATTTTTCACAAAAGTACGCTTGATATCTCCGAAAAATTATCCTTTGGCAAACTCAAAGGGGAAGAAAGAGAGGATGTTTTGTATGCCGAAGAGGTATTGGGCGGAAATGCGGCTATTTTCAAAAATAACGGCCACGATACCGCCATCGACCTTGAATTACTTTTCAATGCCATCATCAAAAAAACAGAATCTATTCACAAAGCATTATAAAACATATCGTATTATGGAAAAGATCAATCAATTTTCAATGAAGCGATTTCTGCTTATTATGAACCGCTACATTACCTTCAACCTTAAAACCTGGCTCATTGCACTCGGAGCATTAATGGGTATCATCATTATTGTAGGACTTTTGAATGTATACTTCTCTGATGGGATTAATATACTCGAACCCATATCTGTACTGGCTGCCGTTCTGGTTTTGACCAGTGGGTTTATTCTTACCAGCATGACATACTCCGAATTGCATACTCCGGCAAAAAGTCAGTTCTTCCTTATCCTGCCGGCTACTACTTCAGAAAAATTATTTGCACATTGGATGGTTACCGCTGTAGTATATATTTTGATCGCCAATCTGCTTGTTTCTCTCTCTGTGCTCATTTATACCGGAATCAGCATGGTATTATGGAATTCCAATTTTGTTTTTTTCAATCCTTTTACCATCCAAAATCTTGAACTGATGGGGATTTACATAGTCGTACAAAGTGTGTTTTTCCTCGGAGCGATTCATTTTCGGAAAAATAACTTTATGAAAACGATTTTGAGCGTTTTTGTGATCGGTACAATTGTCAACATTATTATAGTTGCTATATCTTATTTGTTTATTGGAAACACCAACATAGAAATGAGTGGAGACATGGCAAATCCTGAACTTACCCATTTCATAGAGAACGTAATACCCCTTGCAGGAAAAATATTCTTGTATGGATTGCTGGCACCCTTATGCCTTTTGGTAAGCTTTTATAAACTTAAAGAAAGAGAGGTTTAATATGGAATTCACTGAAAATCAACCTATATATCTTCAAATCGCCAACATATTTTGCGAAAATATCCTTACCCAGAAATGGAAACCCAATGAAAGGATACCCTCTGTTAGGGATATAGCAGTGCAAATGGAGGTAAACCCCAATACTGCCATGAGGTCATTTGTGTATCTCCAGGATCAGGGAATTATTTATAACAAACGCGGAATTGGTTATTTTGTAGATGAGCAGGGATATGAAAAATCCCTGGAACTGCGCCGCGCAGAATTTATTGAAAAAGATCTTCCGGTTGTGATGAAAACCATGAAGTTGCTGGATATTTCATGTCAGGAAATGGAAGACCTGTTTAAAGAAAAAGAACACAATTAAGATTTTTTATTTAAATGTATAAAAAGATATTATCATGAAAAAAAGTAATAAAATTCTTCTCGTAGCTCTTATCGTATTTGTAGTTGTAGCGTTGGGCATCGTATTCCGGATCAACTCGCTCGTAAAGACAGATGCTATTAAAGGAACCGGAACCCTTACCGAAAAAATGGTAGACATTCCTGAATTCAGCAAAATAGTTGTCAATGGTAAATACATCGTTTCCTACACCAGTGATAATGAGCGAAAAGTGCAGGTGGTTGCCGATGAAAACCTTCAGGAGTATATCACCGCAGAGGTTAGAAACGACGCCCTGGTCATTGAATCCAGTGATTACATACATTCGCGACATGATCTGGAGGTGAACATCAGCAACCCAACACTTCAGGAAGTTATGCTCAATGGTGCTGCCCAATTTTCTACTACCAACGAACTCACAGCTGACCGGTTTACCCTTACAGTAAATGCTGCTTCCAATGCAGAATTACGGGGTACTTTCGACCAGCTGGTGGCCAATCAGAATGCTGCCTCAAGTATTACGCTGAAGGGAACTGCCAATATGCTCACCATAGAATCCAATGCTGCCGGCTCGGTAGATGCCTCTCAGTTGAAGGCAAAAAATGCTGATGTGGAAGCCAATGCAGCGGCAGAAGCAAAAGTAAATGCGGATACACTGAGCGCCAAAGCAACTTCGGCTGGTAAAATAAGGTATTTCGGGAACCCTGTCATCTCTACCATGGATGTGAACAGTGCCGGTAATGTCAGGCAAATCAATTGATAATCAGACCGGTATATGAATTATGCATCCATGTCAAAATTGAATATTTTGTATCTGATCTGTAATGGATTTTGCATCCTTATTTTCAGACTGTTTTTATAGCAAACAGCAAAAAGTTCCTGACCATAATAACAAAATATTGTTATCCTCTTCATCGGGTTGCAGAAACAACAATTAATGTTTTTGCAACCTGATCTGCGTTTATGCAAAAACCGGTTTGGCAAAATCTGTCATGTTTTTTTGTATATTCGTACTTTGGTATCAATTAAACTATGCTATGGACAAGCGTAATCAAAACACAAGGCCGTTTTATGCCACCCTGATGGTTTATTTTCTGGCAACGGCATCATTGATCTTTGCTGGTAGTTTTTCATCGCTGGCAAGAAAAGATCAAATTTCTTCTGCCCTGAAGCAAATACCCCCCGGAACAGATAAAAGTTTAGTAAAAGAAAAAATCGGCGAGCCTGACAGAATTGTTAAGGTGCAGCGTTGGGTTTACGATTCGTGGGGTGATGTTGTGGTAAAAAACGATAAAATTATAGATGTAAGGTTGTCGAAAAAGTGGGAAGATGCTTCACCCTTATATGGTGATCACCGTGAAATGCCACCTGATCAGAATGCACTTCGTTACCTGCGCATTGGCAGTTCTACCGCTAATGTAAAAGAAATAGCCGGAGAACCTCAAAAAGTTATGGAAGGGGAAGACTGGTATTACAGAAATAATAAGAATCTGGTGGAGATCAGTGAGGACAAATTTGTCCAGGGCAAAACATTGCAGGGTAAAAGACTGGAGCATCTGGATTGGGTGCGGTTGAATTTCAGCAAAGGATCCTTGCATATCCTCAATATTACCCTCGCTTTCATTATGTTTGGGGTTGCTCTCGAAATACGTTTTGAAAACTTTAAGCGTATTTTCAAAGATCCAAAAATCCTTGTTTTGGGTGTTTTTTCTCAGTTTCTGGCCCTTCCCCTGCTTACTTTTGTAATGGTGTATTTTTTAAAACCTCCTCCGAGCATTGCGCTGGGAATGATTCTGGTCGCAGCATGTCCTGGTGGAAATATATCAAACTTTATGTCGTCGCTGGCAAAAGGAAATATTGCACTTTCCATTAGTTGGACAGCAATAGCGACAATATTTGCCGTTTTTATGACACCTTTGAACTTTACTTTTTGGGGGAAGCTTTATTCTGAGACCTCACAGATGGTCATCCCTATTTCCATCGATTTTTTTGAAGTTCTTCGCACGGTTCTTATTCTATTGGGCATTCCTGTTGTGGCAGGGATACTTTTTGCCAAAAAATTCCCGCGGATAACCGCTAAAATTGTAAAACCGCTGAAGGGTTTGTCAATGGTTATTTTTTTGGTCTTTGTGATCATGGCGCTTGCCAATAATTTTGAATATTTCCGGACATACATCCACCTGATCGGTTTCATGGTTATAGCGCACAATGCCCTGGCGTTGTTAACCGGTTTTTCCATTGGGACTTTGGGCAGGGCAACCCGCAAAGATCGCAGAAGCATGACCATTGAAACCGGTATCCAAAACTCAGGCCTGGCTCTTGTGTTAATATTCAACCCGCGCTTGTTTGATGGTTTGGGCGGCATGGCTTTTATTGCAGCATGGTGGGGAATTTGGCATATTATTTCTGGTATGACGGTAGCATATCTTTGGTCGAAGAAAACCCTGCCAGACGAAAAAATGATTCAACAGGAGGCCAATGTATGAGTATGAACAAAGAATTTAAGAATATTGAAAAATTCTCATGGAGATACCATTTCCTGAAGAGTTATGTGGATGTAATGTTCAGGTTGTTTTATAAAATAAGGTTTGCTGGAAAAGAAAACGTAGACCTTAAAAAGGCACTGATTTTTGCCCCCAACCATCAAAACTCCCTGATGGATGCCCTGGCAGTACTTTCTTCCTTTACATTCCAACCCATATTTGTAGCGCGATCAGATATTTTTAAAAAAAAGATGATCATCAAGGCTCTCACTTTTTTAAAAATTCTTCCGGTTTATCGCATCCGCGACGGAATAGGGGAGGTGCAGAAGAACAGTGCTGTGTTTCAAAAAACCATTGATGTGTTTAAAAACCGCAATGGTTTCTGCATTTTACCGGAAGGTGATCATGGGGTAGGAAAAAAACTCCGTCCTTTAAAGAAAGGGATCGCACGCATAGGGTTTCAGGCAGCTTTTGATTCAGATGAAAATTTACCCATTGAAATTCAACCCGTGGGTTTAAATTATCAGCATCATCACAAAAGAGGAAGTTTCCTATTTATTCAATATGGTAAACCCTTTCCATTGGCTGGTTTTCGTTCTGCCTACAAAGAAAATCCCGCCAAAAGTTATACCCTGCTCCTGCAAAAACTCAGACAGGAAATGACACCTTTGATTTTGCATATAGATGACGATGTCAATTATAAAACCATTGATATCATCACTGAAATTGCAGGTGGTATACAACGAGCCAAGGGTCAAAAAGAAAAAGAGGTGTTTGATTTTCAAAAAAAACTGATCAGTGCATGCCAGCAAAAAATCAATGAATCTGAAGAGAACAAAGAGTTGCTGGAGCAAAACGCGCTGGAATCAGAAAGGTTGATCAATTCACAGAAAGTGTTGCTTTACGAAGCTGGGTTTATGAGAGAATCTCCCCTGAAAAATTTCGGCAGATATCTCTTGTTGACCATCACAAGTCCGGTGTTTTTGTACGGCTTTTTGAATACCCTTTTGCCGCGCTTGCTGATCAGGTATTTAGGAGGTAAATTGAAAGATCCTCAGTTTATCAGTTCTGCCCATTTGGTACTTACCATATTTTTATATCCTTTGTTTTTCTTGTTTCAGGCGCTAGCAGTGGGATTGGTGACCAGTGAATGGCAATGGGCACTGTTTTATTTTATCTCTTTGCCTTTTGCAGTGCTGGCAAAAGACCTTTGGCGCGATTCTTTTGGGAAAGCCACTTCCATAAGCAAGATCAGAAGGGTGGCCAATCCGTTGAAGGAGATTTTTAAAAGACTAAGTGGACTACTGGACATGCAGATATACTAACCCGTTTCGGCAAGAAAACTCACGTTTTTATCTGTGCCTGATAAAAAAAACGTCAGGTGCAAGGTGGGCGATGATTGAAAAACAGGAGTTTACTTTTGGTAATTGACTGTTTGCAGGCGAACTCAACCCAGCAATTGGCGTTTTCTTGCAAACACTAACTATACCTGCCATACTTCGATCCCTTTTTCGCGCAGTTTTGTAACAACATGCGCAGGTGCCTTTGTATCTGTGATGATCATATCCACTTGTTCTGTCGGACAGATCTTTCCAAATCCACGCCTGCCAAATTTTGTGCCATCGGCCAACAAAATGATCTTTTGGGCCGCTTTCATCATGCTTTGGTTGAGCGATGCCTCCAAAGCATTGGTGGTTGTTATGCCGTAGTCGGGATCGATACCATCGGCACCCAGAAAAAGTTTACTGCACGAAAAACCTTCAAGCATCTTTTCTGCCAGTGGACCTACAACCGACGAAGAGGTCCTCCTGACCAGTCCACCCAGTTGTATGATGTCAATGTTTCCGGCCAGTGTAAGGTTCTGAGAGGCCGTAAGCGAAGCACAGATCAGGGTCAGTCCCTCCAGAGGGCTGATATGACGGGATAACTCATTGATGGTTGTTCCGGATGCAAGGATGATACTATCGTGCGGTTCGAGCATTGAAACCGCTTTTAGGGCAATTCTCCTTTTTTCGTCAACCTGTATTTTTTCTTTTTCACTAACATGCCTGTCGGCAATGTAAGGATTTTGAGGTGTTGCGCTTCCATGGGTACGAAAAAGAAGTTTCCTGTCTTCCAAAAGTTTCAAATCCTTTCGAATTGTTACCGCCGACACTTTCAGTTCCTTGCTGAGTTCGTTTACATTGACAAACCCATTCGTTTTTAACTTGTTGATTATCAATTGATGTCTCTCTGCAATGCTCAATGCCATATTGTTGTTGTTTTTTGAACCATCAAACTTACCATTTTTTTTTCAAAAATCTGAAAAAAGCGGTTTTTCCTGGAATGAATTCTCCCGACCAGCAGGCAAGCCGGCATACTTTGCCCCTCATGAAAGGAGGGTTGCTTTTTCTTGCCAATTGTACATTCTGGCGCTTATTTAAAATCAGATCAAATAAAAATAACCACAAAACGAAAGAAAACGAAAGAAAATGATTACGTAAACTTGTTTTTTTGACAATATTTTTTTAATATTGCCGAATCAAAAGTTTCGTATAATTTAACTTTTAAAATCCAAAAACAGTATGCAGCGCGAAAAAATTTTACAACAGATGGAGCAATTTCACGATGAATATGATTTTATTATCATTGGAGGAGGTGCCACCGGTATAGGAATTGCTCTCGAAACTTCCACAAGAGGTTACAAAACCCTACTTCTGGAAAAAACTGATTTCACAAAATCGACTTCAAGCAAAAGCACCAAACTTCTCCATGGTGGGGTTCGTTACCTGGCACAGGGAGATATCGGACTGGTAAGAGAGGCATGCATGGAACGGGGTCGCCTGCTTCGCAATGCTCCTCACCTTACAAAAAACCAGGATTTTGTAATTCCCACTTTCGGCTGGTTTGATGAGGTAAAATATACCATTGGTTTGAAAATGTACGATATGCTTGCCGGTAGTTTAAGCTTAGGCGCATCGCACAGGGTTTCGAAAAAGAAAGCACTGGAAAAAATCCCTACCATGAAACCGGAGATCATGACCGCCGGAGTTGTTTATAAAGATGGGCAGTTCGACGATTCACGCATGGCAGTGAATGTTTTGCAGTCATCGGTGGAAAACGGTGCGCATGTCCTGAATTATGCCGGTGTGAAAAAACTTATACGCTCAGAAAAAGGATTGGTCAATGGAGTTGTGTTTCAGGATGAAGAAACCGGGAAAGAATATACTGCCAAAGGAAAGGCGGTCATAAACGCAACAGGTGTTTTTGCCGATAGCATCCTGCAAATGGATAAACCCGGGGCAAGAAAGACCATTCGCCCCAGCCAGGGTGTACACGTTGTACTCAATAAATCTTTTCTGCCTGGAGATCATGCGATTATGATACCCAAAACAGATGACGGACGCGTACTTTTTGCGGTACCATGGCATGGAAAAGTGGTGGTAGGTACCACCGATACCCCCATGGACAAACCCGCTATTGAACCGGTTGCCCTGGAAGAGGAAATTAAGTTTATTCTTGAAACAGCAGGTAAATATCTGGTTAAAGCACCCAAAAGAACGGATGTGTTGAGCATTTTTGCCGGATTAAGACCTTTGGCAGCTCCCACTGAGGACGGATCAAAAACCAAGGAGATATCCCGTAGCCATAAAATTGTTGTTTCCGACTCTCATCTTTTTACGATGATCGGTGGAAAATGGACTACTTTCAGAAAAATGGCCGAAGATATGGTAGAAAAGGTTGAGAAGGTGAAAGGTTGGAATAAAACTTCCTCGAAAACAAGAAATTTTAAAATCCACGGGTATAAAACCGGTATCGACCTCAATGACCCCATGTATGTTTATGGCACTGATAAAGAAAAGATACTCGACACTGGATAAGTT
>CAYMLS010000021.1:0-29385 GCA_964390665.1 uncultured Bacteroidales bacterium
ATTGAGTGGATACATTTTCAGATCAGCCAAAAACCGTATCATCAACCTTTCGCAGCATGAAAAAGTAAAAATAAGTCATCGGGAACATGTAATCGCCAGAAACAATGAAAGCGGATATGAAACAGATCATTTCACCCAAAAGGAGATCAGTTTGCTGGTAAAAGAAACCGTAAACAGTATGCCCGAAAAAAGAAAGAAAGTATACCTGCTCAGTCGAAAAGAAGGGTTAAAATATGCAGAAATAGGAGAACATATGAACATATCGGTAAAAACAGTGGAAGCCCATATGAGTGCAGCATTAACACAACTAAGAACAACCCTGAAAGATTTTATAAACATAGCACTGCTGATGGTGGGTTTGGGATTTTTACAATAAATTGCACCATTGATTAAGGGTAAAACCTCACACATTTGTCATTATTTAAGAAAAGACTTCTGAACAATACAAATAATATGAACAAGCAACAAGAACATTATATAAATTTAATTGTAAAGCAACTAAGCGGTAATGCCGATGATTCAGAAAATATTGAATTAAAGAAATGGATAGCGCTTTCTGCAGAGAACCAAAAGTTGTATGATGAATACAAACAACTCTGGGAAACAGATCCTTTCAATTCTGAGGATCAGGAAATTATCAGCACCGATAAAAAGAGTGCATGGGAAAATATCAATGAACGTATCAATGAACAGGAAAAAGACACCAAAACAGTCTCCTTCCGGCAAAGCAGCCGGGCTGTTCTTTACACACTTTCAGGAATTGCTGCCATGTTTCTGCTTTTTTGGGGACTTTATTACCTGCTTCCAGGTGGTTCTTCACCCAAGATGATCACTCATGAGATAAAATCAGGCGAAAAACAAGTACTTACATTGCCTGATGGTTCTGAAGTATCTTTCAACGGGGAAAGTACGATCACCTTCTCCGAAAATTTTAAAGGAAACCAAAGAATAGTGGAGTTTTCGGGGCAAGCTTTTTTTGAGATTGCAGAAAATCCACAAAAACCTTTCATCATTGAATTGAAAAAAACACCCAATGCTACTGTTGAAGTAGTCGGAACATCTTTTTATATAAACGAAACCGTTGCTAAAAACAATCAGGTGGAAGTGGATGTGCTGACAGGACGCGTTAAATTCACTGATAAGACTGCATTTTTATTGCTGGGCAAAGATGAAAGAGCCACCCTCGACATCCTGACCCATGAAATGAAAAAAGACAGCATTTTCCATTACAACTTTTTGGCATGGAAAACAGGAATATTACAATTTACAGAATCGCCGCTCAGTGAAGTTTTTCAATCGCTCGAAGAAACATATCATATCCATATTGCAGCATCCGGTCCGGTAAACGAAAAAAAACTTACTGCACGTTTTGAAAATGAAAAACCAGAAGATATTTTCAAAACCCTTTCACTTCTGTTTGGTTTGGAAATAGAAAAAACAGACCAGGACCAATACCTTGTATACGGTAACAGCAATAATGATTACATGAACAAATAAATATTTACACTGTTTATTGATAGTCAAAATAATACCAACATAAAGCATCCTTCTATGAACAAGCCCAAAAAGGCAAAATTTGCCGTGCCTTTGATGGTTGTTTTTGTTTTGCTTTGCGGCAAATTGCCGCAAATCAATCTTGCTTTTTCGCAAACCACCCATGAACCTATTGAACACATTACAAACTTTGAAGCACAGGATGAACCCCTGCGCCAGGTGTTGGAAACGCTCAGTGAAAAATACGATCTTAATTTTACCTACAATGCCGAAGACCCTTCCTTTAACACCAAAGTAAATCTGAACATCCGGCAAAAAACAACCACTGATATTCTTGAAGAAATATTAGAGCAAACAGGCCATGATCATAAAACCGTAGGTAATCACCTTGTTATTTTTCACATACCCGAAAATCAAAACAAAACAACACCTCCTACAAAAAAACATCAGGTTCCCGATGCTGAATCTCCTGCAAATATCAGTAACACAGATTCTCAAAATCCGACTATGATTGCAGATCAAAACATTGCTATCATTGAACGAGAGAAATCATTTACTTCTGAAACGCCCATAAGAGACACTGTTTTTATTACCGATACCATTGTTAAAACAGAAACACAAATACTGAGAGATACTGTTGTTATTGAAAGGTTTACGGTTCGCAGCGGCAATGTGCCACGTCCTGTAAGACTGATGAGAGAAGTTTTGAGCATAGACCTTAATCAAACCGAGCGATGGGCTTTTTCAATTCATTATACGCACATGCTATTTTACAGGCAGATCAGCAATCCGGGTTTGCCCGACAACGATTTCCAACGTATCGCTGATTCGGAGGGATTATCATTCCGTAATTTCGGACTGGGTGCGGAAATGCGGTTCAACACCGGTAATCTTACCCTTACCTCCGGAATATCATTTCACAGTTTCTCCAACAGATTTTCTTATCAGGAGATCATAACTCGCGGTGGATTAAATAAAATAGACACACTCGATGTGTTTTACACCCTTTTACAAAATGATACCATTTGGAAATATATTACAGACACTACCTACATACCCCTTGAAAGTGAGGAAACATTCTACGACCGGATGAACCACAAAGGTTTCCTGGAATTAAATGTGGGAGGCATTTATAACATACTGAACACCAATCAATATTCACTATTTGTAAAAGGAGGTGTACATGCCGGAATTCCTGTTTGGCTCAGTGGAAATACCATCAACAATGCCGGTGAACTTCCTGCCACACCCCTTGAAAAAGAAAATGTGAACAACATGTTATGGGCCTACAGAGCAGGCACTGGAATACGATTCAAACTCAGCGAATGGAATGACATTTATGCTGAAACCTATTACAAAAGATACATAAATGATGTGATAACCAATTATCCTGTTGAACAAAGACTCAATGGTTTTGGATTGCAGATCGGTATCATTTACTATTTATAAAAATTATGGAAACATCATCCCAAACTAAAAATATAATATTCTACTTCGGAAAGCAGCTGCTGATGTTGCTGACCTTCCTGTTGGGTATGGGTTTTCATATAAATGCACAACAAACCATTGAGGTAAGTGGATTGTTGCCGCAAAACACCACATGGTCAAGTGAAAATACCTATATTGTAACCGACAACGTAAGGGTGATCTTTGGCGTACAGCTGACCATAGAAGCAGGAACCACGGTAAAATTTAACCAGGGCAGAGGTTTAAACATAGAAGGGGGAAGAATACATATTGCCGGCAATGAACAAGATTCAGTCCTTTTCATCCCCAACTACAGCGGTACAGAACACTGGAACTGGGCAGGAATCACCATCAGTTCGGTAACACAACCTGGTAATGCTGTGATCAATTACGCCCATCTCACCAAAGCAGTGGTAGGGATTAAAAGCGTTGCTACTGAAAACCTGGTGATCACAAACAGCACCATTTCTAATAATCTTTTCATTGGAATATCACTCACCAACAGTTCTTTTGCAACCATTGAGGGCAACGTGATCACTGATAATTTTCTCGGACTGGAGATTTATGCTGCCGACCCGGGAAATTTTTCGAAAGAAAATCTGATCAGAAGAAACCATTTCAGCAATGTAACCACCAATATCAACGTGCACAACAACAACCAGGGTGCATGCCCCTTTAATTATATTGAAGACAACATCATCAAAAGCGGCATTCATGGTATTTGGATATTTAATAGTGGTGATGGGCACGGTCATGCGCATTTGAAAAGAAACATAATCTTTAACAACGGGAATGAAAATGATGGCTATGGAATATACGTTGCTATGGATTCAGTGAGTGTGATCAACAACATTTTATGGAACAATACCATTGGTGTAGGTGTAACCAACTCAGTAGATCCCATTATTACCAACAACCAATTTTATGAAAACCGGAATGCCTTGAGGGTCAGGGAAAAAGTGGAAAACCCCACCATCCAAAGAAATACGATAACCGGGAATAAAGCAGGATTGATAAGGGTTGACAGCGAATTTCCGGTAGAAATAACCAACAACAATATCTTTAACAACATCAGAGAATCTGCCTGGGTGGTTCATAATTCGGATGCGTCTTTGCAAATGACCAATAACTTCTGGAATACCAATGATGAGGAACAGATCATTGCATGGCTAAATCCCTCAGGACAGAATGAATCTACGGATATTTTTTTTGAACCATTTTCTGAGGATGCTTTTGTCAATGCCCCTGTTTCTCCGCCTTTCAATTTCAGCGGGCAGATCATCAAAAACCGTCTTCACCTTACATGGGAACAAAACCCGGAAGATGACCTGCTGGGTTATAGAATTCATTACGGTGAATTTCTTGAAAATTACACCTTTTCCAACCAGACTGAAATGATCAGCGATACATCTTTCGTAACAGATATACCTGTATCAGATGATATTGCCCTATCTGCATTTGACAAAAGTTCAGGGGTGCCAGGCAGTCAGGTGGTTGGACACCAGAGTCCGTTTGCTTTTTTAGAACTTATACCTTTTGCCGGCAGAGATACCACTGTTTGTTCTTCTCTTCAGGCGTTCGTAATTACCGGTAGTACGATTCCTCCAGGTTATGACAATTGGGAGTGGACAACGGAAGGCAGTGGAACCTTCAGCAACCCGAATAATCTTATGGTCACCTATTTTATTGATGAACAGGATAAATTATCAGACGAAATAACGCTTACCCTTACAGCATCCCGTGAGGAAAAGGAAGAATCTCACAGTTTCAGATTAATATTTGAACAAGCTCCTGAAGTTTTCGCTGGTGAGGATGTGTATTTGTCTGACACAGAGGTTTATGAAACAACACAGGCAACCGCTACTCAAACCAATGATTTGCTTTGGACCACCACCGGTGATGGTTCTTTTGATGATGAGACCTCACTTTTAACAACCTATACCCCCGGCAATACAGACATTTCCAATGGCGTGGTCCAGCTCATCCTGACCGCACAGGGTGAGTTCTGCAATGCAGTGGATGATACTGTAAACCTGTATTTTCAACCCACCTTTATCATACAGGGAAGCGTTTGGACAGGTGATATTAAGACGGAAGGTAATCCGGTAATTGCAGTCCATCTGAATCATGAAAACGACCTCATACCCGACAGGGTTCTCACTCGTACAAATAAAAACGGGGAATTCCTGTTAGATGGTTTATTCTCAGGTGAATACGTTATCTTTGCCCTGCCAGATACAGCAGAAGCAAAAAACTATCTGCCTACCTATCACGCTTCTGAAACCAAATGGCAAAATGCCTATGTACACAACATTGAAGGCAATGTTTATGATGTTGATATCTATCTGAAAGAAATTCCCTTTACACTTCCCGAGGGAACGGGCAATATTTCAGGATTTTTTGATTTCCCGGTGGTAAAATCCATCCAATTAAGTACTTATTGTGTGCCATGGTTTGGCAATGAGGCGCAAATGTGTAATGGCGGTTTGTCTAATGTCACACTTTTCCTTTACAGCAGAAGCCGTCAAGTCATTTATCAGCATACTTTGAGTGACGAATCGGGTAACTTTTCATTCAAAAATCTCCCATACGGCGACTATATTATCGAAGCAGAAATTGCGGGATTTCAGTCCACACTCTCCGAATTGATCACTTTAAGTCCTCAGCAGAATGAAGTGAAGGACATATCTATGTTCATTGATCAAAGTAGTCTGAAGATCAACATAATTAATCCACCTGCAACGGTTTGGAACCCCGAAGCAGAACTATTTCCCAATCCGGCAACCGACAAAATCAATATAGTGTCTGATTTATTTTCGGACAGTGACCAGTATTATTGGAAAATTAAAGACGTCATGGGAAAAACATACCTCACAGGAGAAAGCATACCTTACAGAAAAGAACAATCTATTTCTGTGAACATTCTCCCACATGGTGTTTATTTTCTGCACTATAAAAATGCTGCGGGAAAAAATGAACAAAGATTCAAATTTATCAAACAATGATTTATTGTTTTTTGAAGTGTTTTAATTGCACTTTTTTGCTTTTCCCCTTAAGGGTAAAACGATTATCAAATGTCATTTTAGTGTAATTGAAACTCAACCTAAATTAAAACCTTCTTATGAAACCTATATTTTATTTTATCGGTATTTTTTTAATTTTTCTGGCAGGATTTGGAAAACAAACATTGGCAGGAAATTTTTCTGTTCAGCAAATCAATGCAACACAAAACCTGAAAAATGACAGTTTGCAATCGCCACTTTACCTGATTGCAGATGTGACTGGCAATGATGTTGAACTTACCTGGGGTTCAGACAACCCTGGAGGTCAATGGATCGGTTATACCAACAATGAATTCTTTAATATGGTAGGACTTGCTGGGCCGGGAACATTGCTTTACGGGATCCGCTTCCCTGCTGATTCACTCATTGAATTGGTAAACAAACCATTGGCAATGGTGCAATTCTACCCAACAGGTGAATTTTCTGATTACCAACTTAAAATCTTTAAAGGAGAAAATGCTGAAACCCTGGTGCATGATCAAATTATAAACAATCCAAATATTTTCGAATGGAATCAAATTGTTCTGAATACACCTGTCCTACTGGAACAGGGATCAGATTACTGGGTTACTTTTGAAATTAGTCAGGAAGTAGAAGATTATGGTGCATCACTTGACACCGGACCTGCTGCTACCAATCTGGGTGATCTGATCTATGTTGATGGTCAGTGGTTGTCTCTTAATCTGGAATATGGCCTTGATTTTAACTGGCTCATCAATGCCTATGTGGTTTCTGAAACAACCGAAGGTACTGATAAACTACTTTCGATGGGAACACCCGCCAGCCTACCTGAAAATACACTCCAATCAGAACTTAAATTACATGAAAACGCATTAAAATCTTTTCATGCAGCAAGTGCCCCGCAAAATACCCTGAAAAACGGAACCATCAATGGATTCAATATTTACAGAAATGATGTAAAACTCAATAATGATCTGATCACAGAATCCAACTTCACAGATCAGGATCTTGAAAACGGAACTTATGAGTATGGTGTAACAACTGTTTATGAAGAAGGTGAAAGCGCACCCACAACCCGTATGGTGCAGATCGGTGGTCCTGAAGTTACCTTTACCCCCTCTGAAATTGTGGATTCAATTCAGGATTTTGAAAACAGAACATACCAGGTAAATTTGACTTTCGAGGGTGTTGAAGATTTGGAATTTGAATTACAAAGCAAACCTTCATGGATCGAATTGGATGAAATATCCGGTTACCTTAACCCGGGTGAATCAATCAATATGGAGGTTACAGTTTTGAGAAATCAAATCTACCAGAACGAGGTGCAGGGAGATATCGTTTTCCAGATTAACAATATGAATGATCCTTTGGTAACGCTTCCTGTAAATATAACCACAAGTTCACTTGTTTTACTTCAACCACATATTGAATTTGGAAAGATCAATGCCAACCAAACTCTTGAAGCAGGCGTATCCTTTTTCAACTTTGGAACAGAAGACATTGAAATCACAAACATATCTGCCTCAACGGATGAAATAGAAATATTACAGGAATCTGTAACAATACCCGGACAAAGCAGCGGTGTAGGAACCTTCTTCTTCAACTTTACACCCGAACAAACCGGAGAATATAATGAAACCATCACTCTTAACACTTCAGATCCACTTTCGCCAATCATAGAAATTCCTGTTACGGCAACATCCGTGTTACCTCCTCCCTTTTCACTTTTTGCAGATGTGGTGGATGAAAACAATGTTCAATTATCGTGGAACGAATATAGCAATGAAGGTTCATGGCTGGAGTATGGAGATGGGATATTCGGTTACGGTGTAGGATTAAATGAACCCGGTACCCTGAGAATTGCTCACCGGTGGGTTCCTGAGTATCTGATAGATTTCACCGGTCAGGTTGTCACTAAAATGGCATTTGTTCCCACCAGTCTTTCTGCTGGTTATACGATAAAAATCTGGAAGGGTGAGCAGGCAGAAGAATTAGTATTTAGTCAAACTCTCGCTGTTGCGAATACTTCTCAAAGCTGGGTAGAAGTGCCCATTAACAATGCTGTTGTTATCGAACCTAATACGACCTATTGGTTTGGTCTGGAGATCGAGCAATTTATGATCGATGACATGGTGGCAGCAATTGATATTGGCCCTGCAATGTCAGGTTATGGAGATATGGCAAATCTTGGAGGTGAGTGGTTTTCTCTTTACGGTGAAACCGGATTAGACCACAATTGGATGATCAGGACGTTCGTTAGCGATTCTAATAAAAATGACGGACAACTTATTGAAATGCAATCTGTTTACGAAACTCCCATTCAGGCGCAAAATGTTTCTTTTGTAGTGGGTAATCAGGATAATTTCACAATCGAAGACTTTGTGCCTGGTCAATCCCTGAAGAATATTGAAATCCTGAGTTACAATATTTATCGGAATGATGAATTGATCGCAGAAGTTGACACAAATCAGAATAGTTACCTTGATGAGAACCTTCCAGATGGTGTTTATCAATATGGTGTAACTGCCGTTTATGCCGAAGGCGAAAGTGATCCTTCAGAAACAACAGTGCAAGTTGGAGCACCCGAGCTAACCCTCAGCACCTATAACCTTTCAGACACCCTGCAAGCTGGTGAAATTGCAGAATATCCCCTCGAAATAACCAATTCCGGTCAATCTGAATTGTTCTTTGATACCGAAGGTAATTACGAATGGTTAAGTCTGGAACCTGCCGGCGGTTCATTACAACCCGGAGAAACACTGGAAAGTACCATAACCATCAATACCAATGGACTTTATAGTGGCTCCTACAATCAGACTGTCTTCTTCGTAACCAACAATATCAATACACCAACCATAAGACTGGATGTTTCCATAACAATTGAGGGAGAGGCGATTCTTGACCTCAGCACAGAATCATTGCAGTTTGGGGGTGCGCCATTATTTGTTGCATCAACTATGGAGGTAAATGTGACCAACACAGGAAACCTTCCCACTTACCTCAGTGGATTTAACTACGGCAATCCCGCCTTCAGTGTAAGCACTTATGACTGGGTTATCGCACCTGGAGAAAGCGGCAAACTGACCATTTCCTTCACTCCCGGGGAAGCAACTACTTACCAGGATTCTATTCAAATATTTTATTTCAGCGAAAACAGCACCAACTCGATCATTCTGGATGTTGAGGGCGAAGGGATGATCATGCCACCATCCAATGTTTCTGCAATCATTGATTCCACCAACATTGTCGAAGTATCATGGTTTCCCCCAAATGCTTCACCGGATGAATTGAAATTTGGCACAGGTGAAAATGCCTTCACAGTGGGAACATCAGATGGCACATATGAGATGGCAGTTAAATTCAGCCCTCTTGACCTTATGGCATACCAGGGTAAATTTCTCAATGAGATAGATTTCTATATTGGCAGCACCAATGCTGAATTCACCTTAAAGATTTACAAGGGCGGGAATGCTTCAGAAGAAGTACTCAGTTTGCCACTAAACAACGCAGACCTGCTTGAAAATCAGTGGAACAACGTTACCCTTCCCGAGCCCATACAAATTTCAGCTGCTGATCACTTATGGATAGGCTATCAAGTATTTGTAAACTCAGTAGAATTCATTGGCGGACTTGATAGCGGCCCCGGTGTAACAGGTTCAGGTGATCTATTGAAAATTGAAGGTATGTGGACAACCCTTTCCGAATATGGATTCTCAAACAACTGGAACATTAAAGGTTTGCTGGTTGATGATCCCGATGGGATTGAATTTAATGAAGAATCACCTGGTAATGTCATCGCTTCCGAAAATTCTTTTAAAAATAGCACAGAATTGTTAGGATACAATTTTTACAAGAATGGTGAGCAGTTGAATGAGAGTATTTTAACCACTACCTCCTATTTTGATGAGATTGTTGAAGGAGACGTATCTCTTTACGGAGTTACTGCAGTTTTCTCTTATGGTGAAAGTGATCCATCCTTGATTGAAGTTGCTGCACCTGTGCAAATGAATCTTCCTCCTGGCTGGGATTACGAAGCCAACTCCATGCCCCACAGCGTGCACATCCCTGAAGGGATTACTCAAATCGGCATGACACTCTCTGAAGGAAATATGATCGGTGCATTTTATGATGATAATGGTACATTGAAATGTGCAGGTGCTGCTGTTTACACCGGAGAGCATACCGTCATGACACTTTACGGAGACGACCCATCAACACCAGAGAAAGATGGCTTCAGTTTCAATGAAACCATTCATTGGAAAGCTTTCATGCATGAAGAAAATCTAACCGCCCGTATCCACGCACATTACGACCACAACATGCCCCATTATGAAGGAAACTTCAACATGATGGGACTCTCACAGATCACTGGTTTTGAATTGGATGAAGTACTCAGCGCTGAAGATGATCCCGTTCAAAATACGTGGACAATTTTCCCTAATCCTTCAAACGGAGAGATCTTTATCAACAACCTGGAAGGCAATGAATGGATCCGAATTTTTGATAGTGCTGGCAGACTTTTAATTGAACAAAGGAACCCCAACACCCCCTTTTCACGTGTATTTATTGACAACAAAGGAATTCACATGATTGAAATCACAAAACAAGATCAGGTTATCAGAAAAAAAGTGATCATCAGATAATTGTGTCTGCCTTTAATTGCATGAACCGCGAGCCATGACATCAGTATCCACCGGGAGAAATTTCCGGTGGATTTTTTTATGGGCAGGCGGCGGCAGCATCACCCGCCAAAAAACCCGAAGAAAAAGCAATTTGCAAATTAAATCCACCTGTATTGCCATCCAGATCCAATACTTCTCCTGCAAAAAACAGGTTGCTGATCTTTTTGGATTCCATGGTACTGGAGTTGATCTCCCGGGTATCAATACCCCCTGATGTGATAATCGCTTCTTTGAAACCGGCATGCCCTGAAATATTGAACCGCAGATCCTTCATAAGGATACGGATCTGACGTCTTTCTTCGCCACTCAGCTGCCCACCAGGTTTCTTTCCGTCAATTTTCAATTCATTCAAAAAAACGGGTATCATTTTAGAGGGCAACCATGCTCTGAAAATATTTTCGATCTGCTTTTTGCCTGAAGCATCCAGGTCGCGTAGCAATCGGGCATCCAGTTTTTTTTCATCCAAAGCCGGTTTCAGATCAATACTGATCTCTACTTTATTTTTATGCAGTTCAAAGGAAAGCACCTGCCGGCTGAGAGTAAGTATTACAGGCCCCGACAAACCAAAATGGGTAAACAGCATCTCTCCAAATTCCTGAGCAACCTTTTTACCATTGACCCATAGGATGGCATTGCAGTTTTTAAGACTTAATCCCTGCATGCTTTTGGCTTTGTCCACTTCTTTCACCACCAAAGGAACAAGTGCAGGCAATGGAAGCACCACTCTGTGTCCGGCTTGTTCTGCCCAAAGGTAACCATCACCCGTAGAACCTGTTGCAGGATATGATTTTCCGCCGGTGGCAATGATCACTTTTGGGGCAAAATATTCTTTCCGACCTTGTCTTCCAAGTACACTCACCCCTTTGACCCTGGTGTTTTCAATGACCAAACCTTCTACCCTGGTATCGAAAAGTGTATCGGGTTTTCCCTGATTCATCCATTGCCATAAAGCATTGAGCACATCCATTGACTTATTGCTAACAGGAAAGACCCTTTTTCCACGCTCAATGGCAGTTTCCACACCATGTTCATGTAAAATACGGATGACATCATCTTTGAAAAAATGATGGAAAGCATGCTTCAAAAACCTGGGATTGGGGAATATATTTTTGAAATACTCAGACTGAGGAGCGTCATGTGTAATGTTGCATCTGCCTTTTCCGGTGATTAGGATCTTCCTGCCCGGACGATTCATTTTCTCAATCAACAAAACCCTGGCGCCCTTTTGAGAGGCCCTTCCGGCAGCCAAGATACCTGCCGCCCCGCCTCCTACTACAATAACATCGTACATTCCTTATTTTTCAACAAATTTACAACCTTTCCGCAACTTTTAGATGACTGTTCAGAATCAAGATTCTTTTACTGATTCGTTCCATAAGTATTGAGCGTATTTCTAAAAACATTTATTTTCAATATTCAATAAAATCCATTGCCCCATCTCCATGTTTATCAAGGATTTGTTTCAGGTATTGAACTTCTTTCATAGTTAGTTCTGTAATATCCACGACTTCATCCAATGGAGTTTGTCTTTGCAAAAGTTTCAATGCGGTTTTTTGAGCTTTACGCATTTCACCTTTCTCCATACCCCTTTTCTCACCTTTCTCCATACCTTCTTTAAATCCTTCCTTAAATTTACCCTGATCGTATCTTTTTACACGCTCAAGATACTGTTCATAATCGTCGATATACGCAAGATCTTCTGGGCTCAGTGCCTCTTTGCTGATTCGTTCCATAAGTTTTGAGAGTATTTGATCGTCTTTATATTTTAAAAATTCTGCCTTTTTATTCAGGCGGTTTTTTGTCTTTTCAGCCAATTCAAACCATTTGTGATACCTGGAAAAACTGCCATTCTTTACAATGTTTTTCTGAAACGCATAAATCAGTTTATTTTCCTGCAAAAAATCCAGCGAACGCGTTTTGTTAGTCAGCTGTTTCAGTGCCTTTTCACGCTCCTTAAGCAGTTTTGTAATATCAGGGTTTTCCCATAACAGGTCATCTTGTAAAAATTGGTTGACAATTTCCGGAGTCATGGTATAAGATACGTAATCATCTGTAAAACCCAGACTCTCATCTGCCATCCAGATCAAAGTAATTACCGGTACTATTTCGGCATAGTCTTTAATCTTCTTTTCTTTGATGGGTTTCTTACCAAGACTAAAACTTTTCAATGGCAGACTCTCGAGTTGAAGTGCAGTATTGATACAATGATATACATAAAATCGATGGACTATATCAGGTTTGTACCATTGTTGCATATCTATGATAACATACCTGTCGTCTATTTTGCATCTGAAATCAAACTCAACGGCGCTTGAATCGTCGGTAAGTTTATGGTTGATAGAGAGTAGTTCTATGAACTGTATTTGCACATTCAAAAAATCTTCCAGGAAGCATTTGGCAATGCTTGTATCTGAAAAAACCTTTTTAAAATAGCGGTCGTAGTTTAAAGGTGCAAGATACATGGGTTCAAATATTTATTTGTGTGATAATTTGGGTATTACATATTTTTACTCTTTTTAGATTTATATGTATAATCAAAAAACAGGTTTATTTATTCAGCATCACAAGAAAAACCATTCGATTTTATCTAAGCAGAAAACTCAAAATTTCATCCTTGTCTGATAAAGAAACCGGAAGATTAAAATCGGCAAATAACTAAAAAACAGGAATCTCATTAAATAAACGAGATGATTATTTTGCAAAAAAGGACAACGCAGACGTTAGCATTTTCTTACAAGCACCATGTATCAAATTTACGAAATTTCAAGGAGATAATAAGCAAGAAATCAGGAATAAATGTTCTGAATTGTTTCTTTTCTTTTCCACTAATCGACAGGTTTAAAAATGATAGCGGAAGGGATGATGCCAGCAGGAAAAGTATCTGACGGGGTGGCGTCGGGCAAAAACCGGTAAACGCTGCCTCGCCGGACATGATCTTTTGCATCTGCAACATATACCTCTGCTGTCACGGGGTCAACCGCGACCCCTCGAAAACCTCCGGTGTTTCCGGAATGATCGCTGTGAATAAAAACCTGGGGAGATAAGGGTGAGTTGACCGGAAGCATGTAAACATGTTTATTCACAAAATAAAGTATGTTTTTCTGACCATTGGTTGCCAGAGACCTGGGTGAGTCGGTAAGATCGAAGTGGATCGTCCGTTCAATTTCTCTTGTTTCCGGATCAATACGCGTCAGAGCCGGTTCTTCATACCGGAAGGGATTCCCTGCAAAACCACCGTCGCTGAGCACCCAAAGTTTCTGATTTTCATCCATTACCATCGACTGGGGTTGTGCCGCTACGGTAATACTGTCTATCAACATATCCGTTTCACTATCAATGACCAGTATTTTATCATCAAAACTCCATGCATTCACAAAAACATATTGCTCCCATTGTACCATTTGTTCGGTGGGATGTTGGTAAAATCCACTTGTTTGATTGTTCACATCAATAGATCCGGTAATTTCCAGAGATACAGGACTTACAATATAGATCTTACGTGCGTAAAGATCGGTTACATAGGCTTTTTCATCATTTACAAAATGCATAAACCTTGGCGACACAAAACCTGTGATCTTCCCTGCATATTCAAAAGTTTGCGTGTTGATCAAATAAATCCGGCCGCTGTTATTCAGAACAATGTACCCCAGCGAATCCCGTAATGTCATGGAATGCGCCACATCTCCCAGTGGAAGTGCATTGGTATGATAAAAAACATCCTGAAATACCTCTTTTAAGTGTTTGTCGTAATAAGACAAGGAGGCATTCTCATACATCATGTTTCCTTCATTCAGAATAAAAACCCCGTCATCATGCTGGTGATTGATCATCCGGCGTTCCCACAGCTCATCATCTTTCATACAGCTGGTAAACACAGCCAATAAAAGAGAAAACATAATGAGGTTACGTATATTCATTCTACGGATATTTTAGTAGGTTAAAGCATGGTTTTTCTCTCCTTTCGGAGATGAGATATATTAGCATCATGTTGTCTGCCATGATTCTTTTGCTCAATTAAAGGTCATATAAAAACAGACCCTCACGAATCAAACCCTGCACGGATCAGCAACATATAGTTCCGCCCGGGCATCGGTCGGTATAAAACGGTGTGATATGATTCGTCGAACAGGTTAAAGACCTTGATCCCGGTCGACAAATCTATCTTTCCCACGCGGAAGGATTTTTCTAATGAAATATCATTCATAAAATACGGATACAACCAATCGCGCCGGGTAATATCATTGCTCGAGGTAGTAAACCTTTCACTGTAAGCATTATACTGGTATGCCAAAGAAAAACCTTTGTAAAAAACATTGATCATCAAATTGCCTGAGTGCAGCGGAACATAAACCAATTGTTTGCCGTAAGCATCATCGCCCCATACCAAAGGATCACCGAAATTGCGGGAACGGGTATAGGCGTATGTGCCCGAGACTGTAAGTCCCGCTTCGCCCAGATCAGTTTTCCACCGTGTATTCAGTTCCAAACCCTCCGCCCTTACTTTTCTGATGTTTTCAGGTTCCCAGTACCCCTTGAAACCAGGTAACCAGATGATCCAATCCCGGATAACGGATTGGTAAAACGACAGAGAGGACTGCCAGGATTGTCTGTTTTTGATCATATCATACTGCAATCCCATCTCATAACTCACTCCTTGCTCAGGTTTCAGATCAGGGTTTCCGCCGGGCTGCCAGTAAAGATCATTCAGGTTTGGATACCTGAAATTGCGCGCAACGCTCCCTTTCAATATCAGGTCTTCATTTTTGATCACCCGCCAGTCGAACCCGGCAAAAGGGATCAACTCACCACGTTTGCCATCGATCCATTCATGCCTTAGAATCAGGTTCACATTCAAACGATCATTCCATCCTTTGCGGAGCGAAGCAAAACCGGAAAGATCGTGACGTTGTTTTTCAAATCCGCTTTTCTGAACCGAGTCTGCCGTTTCCACATGCGTATAGTGATGATAGAATTGGGTTTCCAGAGAGAATTCGTTGGGCAGGTCAGCCTGAAAAGATGCATGATTCAGAACCCTGTTCTGGGTACTTTGCGAGTACACAGAAGCTACTTCACCGAAACCGGATATCTGATGAAAAACAAAAAAGTCCAGTTTTTTTCTTGTGAAAGCACTTCTGAGCATCCACTTTCTTTTTTCTGCATATCCGTTCCATTGAGCTACTGCCCTGTGATCAGTATTGATCTGATCATTAAGGTTGGCAAGATCCGGACCTTCATAACTTGTGGCTTGTGGTAATGATTGGTCTGCTTTTTGCCCCCACCACCGGAAAGAAAAAAGATTCCTTTCGTTGGGAACAAAATAAACCTCCTGCAAAATCCCATACCGCGTATAATCGGCATGATCGTTGGTTTGCAAAGGATGTGTGATCTCACCGTTTTCCTCGTCTTGCAAAATAATAGTTCGATTGAAAAACGGGTAATTGTTTTTGGAGTAGTTATGATAGATCCTCGTTCTCACCTGAAAGTTTTTTTTCCCGGCACCTACATCCAGAAACTCATCAAAGGTATTGTAGCTTCCGATGCCCTGCAAATAGCTGATGGCAAAGCGTTTTTTGAAATCCGGCACATTGCCGATGTTGATACTCCCCCCCATCCCCCCACTTTGGTCTGTCAGAGATGCGGCACCATGTTTCAGATCGACCTGATCGATGATATAAACCGGGATCAGTGAGAAATCGGTCATGCCGGTCATGGGCGATTCTATGGCGATACCATTCCAGTTGACAGCGGTATGCGAAGGGGCGGTACCCCGAAAAGAAGCCGTGGCCAATGCCCCTCTGCCATGACTTTTAATGAATACGGGTGTGTTTTCCGATAGCAACTCCGAAAGATTAAGATGTACCTTTTGTCTGATAACCCCTGAATCGACCTCAGAAATATTCATGCCTGCTGATTCGCGCTGAAAGATCCTACCGGAACTCACTTCAACACTCTGCAAATCAATGATGGTATCAAGGGTATTTTGCCCTTGCAACCCCAAAGAAGTTACCGTAGCGATCAGCATGAATTGTAACAATCGAAACATTTTTATATTTTAATTACACACATAAATACCAGCGAAATTCAAAGTGGCATGAAATCAACCTTACTTAAGCAGGGGCATAGAAACCATTCACCAAGCAATATTTACCCCTTACCAACCAACACATCACCCTCATCACATTCCACTTTTCAAAAATCTGGTTGTCAGGTAATCGTCATTTACCCGAATACGAACCAGATAAATGCCAGGTACAAGATCTCCGGTAAAAACCATGGAATCAGGCGCATAGTCATTCATAGACAGGATCAGTCGTCCGTCAGAATGATAAATGTTTACCTCTGTACTTTCCCCGGCAGAAAAGGATAAAGCAATATGATCATCGGCAGGATTGGGATAAACCGAGACGAGGTACTCACCTGTTTCCTTAATATGCGTTTCGTCCTCAAGATCCACAAGCACAGACACCGATGCTGACACTTCAGGATCATCCTCCAAAAAAGCATGCAGGGTTAATTCGCCCGATTCTGTGAGGGTAAGCATCATATTTTCATCAACGGAAGCTCCTGACATATTAACCTCCCATCGTATTTTCCGGTCGTATTCCACCCTTCCCTTGTAAAAAGCGAGTGCTTCCAACTGCCACTGAGATTGGGTTATTGTATGTGGAAGATCCCTGATCACGATCATTTGCAAAGGACCTGTAATCCTAGGATCAGGGTGAACTCTTGCACCGCCTCTGAGTTCGGTGGATATCTCACCGACCCATCCGGCATTGCCCAGCACTGCTGTTTGTACCTTCACAAAATGCACCGTATCCAAATCAACATAATCCATGTTCTCATCCACCGCCCAGGCAATATCAAAACCATCTCCTCCGGCATTTTCCACCTCTGGCGTATAGGGATTATCGGGGATGGTATTGGGTTCAGTTCCTTTCACATTGTTATCGGCATAACCAAAAGCTCTTGGCGGAAATTTGATAAATGGCGGATCAGAAGTATCCGTCAGGTCAGGTAAACGTGCTCCATGAAGTTGGTACTGCTGGTTGTCAACATCAGGAAAACTGTCTGAAAGAGGGTAATACGGTTGTGGATGATCTGCATGCACATGAATAAAACCTTCATTGCCCTCATTGTCGGACCATCTTACATGATTCGGGTTTTCCAACTCCGGATTAAAATAAGTCACTTCCACATCCGCTTGCGTGGAAGAGAAAAAATGATCACTGCCTGCCAGCTGATACCAGGTATCATCGGGCAGATCATTTCCATTTTCATCTTTCATGACCCACACCACTCCGGGTTCCGACCAATCGGAAACCGGATTGCCAAATAAGGTAAAGTCGACACCGAAAGGGTGGTCGGGATCATTGGTGATGGGTTCATCAAAAGAAAAAACAACGTATCCACCCCATGCACCCAAACTCAGCGATCCATCAATGCCTCCTGTGAGCGAGTATGCCGAAGAGGGGCTACCCCAGGGTAAAGCATTGATAAACTGACCCGGTGCAGGTTTGTATTCCCAAACGGTATCAATGTATTGAGCTTTTGATCCAAATGCGGAAAAACCCAAAAACACCCATAAGAAAAATTGGTAAAAATAATATCGATTTTTCATCTGATAATAATTTTTATTAAATAGGTCAGATAGCCTGTCCCGCCCATGCGGGAGAGCTCGCTAACAGTCTGACTAAATGTTTTACATGCCGCGATTTATAATCATGTGCGTGTGTGGCAAAAGTTTTGTCATGGCTCGGTTCATCATATACCAAACAACAAAAATCTGAATTGAAAATGGAAAAAAGATACGCGATTTTGTTTTTCATGATCAACGGTTTGCCTTTATCAAAAGTTTTGTGACCAGTTCATCCTCGCTTTGGAGTGTGAGCATATAGGTACCGGCAGGATGACGGCTAAGATCGAGGAGAGTATTCTGTCCGGGAGGCATTTCCTCCTTGTGCACCAATTGTCCTGTTTGGTTGAAAATTCTCAGAATACCTTCCTGCTGGTTATCGGCAACAATACGAAACATTCCGGCAGAGGGGTTGGGATACACCGACAGATCATCAGGGGAAGATTGATGACGGGCAAAGGTTCCCTGGTCATCTGTCATAAGCAGCTGATCGAGCGCAAAGTAAGCAGGTGTATTCATGCCCCACTCTCCCACATCAGAAGAAGAGAGTTGAAAAACCAACGTATCCACTGCGCCCATCCAACTCAGGTCAATCCACTGCCATGTTTGGATAATGTAATCTTTTGTATGATCATCGAACCTGAAATCTGCGAGATAATAATCGAGGGTGTCAGAATGATTGCCTGCGTTTTTGCCTGTTATGGAAAGTTTGAACCAATCAGGATCATCACCTGTTTCTCCGCCAAATTTCTTAGCAAAAGCATCACCATGCATCATAGTAAGTCCGGCATAGGTCGTATTGGAAACAAAAAAACCTTCCACCTGTCTTTGCTGACCATTGAAATGAATGATGCTTCCCTCGCCGGAGACAAAAGACACGGCATAGGTTCCGTTATGATTCTCAACATATCCGGGATACCCCGATCCGGTAATGGCGCTGTATTGATTTGACCAATCCTGTGTTTGATTATCAGTGGTATTGGCGTATGCCCATCCCATCCATGACCCCCATTCGGTGTCGTAATGATTAGGGAAGAAAGCATCGCCACTTTGAAATCCTCCGCTTTCGTCAGAACCATTCCAGAAACTCTCCTCTTCTTCCAAAAGATTTTCAAAGTGGGCAGTCACAAACTCTCCCTCGATAAGGGGCATCACACCTACAACAAATTCATCGCATGCCTCACCGGTTTCAGAAGTGGCACAAACCTCCACATTGGTTTGCCCGGGTGCCAAAAATTCAATCGTCAGCAGGTTATTCTCCAATGTAGTTTCTGCCACACCGGGCGAAGAATTTACAACCACCTGATAATCAACCTCACCCACATGGTCAGGATCCTGGAAATGATCATCCATTTGAAGGGTAACGGATTCTCCACCTTCATAATCCATGATATTTTCAAACTCCTGAACCACCTGTAAAGGTCTTTTTTGGTAGACTTTAGTTACCGGTCTTCCCCACCCCAAGGCAAAAGCAGCATTGCCCGGACCTGGGTAACTCAGGTTGCCTGTGGTCTTCACGGCGGTCAACCAGTCCGTTTCGTCTGTGGCAAGTGCCAATGTATCAATATTCATTTGCTCCGATGGAGTCCCTTTCCATTTTGCCAGTATTTTATCAGGGGAGGCATTGATGGTCATGAGCAGGTTTCCTCCTTTATCCACATGACAATCATAAACACCGTCGGGTAATGCAGATAAAACCTCGGCATCTTCAATCGCGAGTGGTTGCGCATCCGGGTCGTCGATGGTGCTCATCACGTCTTCTGACGACCATCGATACAATATATTCTCCTGCTCAAAATAATAGGTGGCATAATACACATTTCCCTGTGCGTCGGCTGCCAGTCCAGCAGTGCTGCCTCCAACTTCAATGATTTTGCGGTGCATATCACTTCCGGTGGTATCCAGCAAAAATACAGAAGAAGGTTGATTCCAGTCGTCGCTGTTCAATCCGGAAACCAGGATATGTTCATTGAGTAGGATCAGATCATGATTGGCGGGAAAGTTTGCCACAAAATTCCATTCATTGTTATCCATATCCAGGGCATAAATACGGTCATCCGTATTGTAAAGACTGGTAAACCCTGCCCACAAAGTATTGCCGTCATCAGCAAGGGTCAAAAATGCAGGAAATGCCGTATACGCTTCTGGTAAAGAATAAGTATCCGTTTGCTCCATGTGTTGAAGATGAAACACCACGATCTGTTCGCCCGTATTGCCATACAAAAGAGAATCACTCACTTCGAAAGTAGAAAAAACATCCCATGAGGTAAAAACATCCTGTGCATGATACCCCTTTTGAGGTTGGAGATCGCTTTGCGCCAGGAGCGGAGAGGTTAGAAGGGATAATAAGAAAACAAACAATACCGGAAGCAGTACAAAGCGGTAAGAAATTTTTCCTGAAAGGGTTTTTAGCAGACAGAAACCCATTTTAAAAACTGCCAAAATTGGCAAACAACGCGTTACACCATTCATTGTAAAAAAAATTTTAGGATGAATAAATGGTAACCCGCGGGATAGAAAAAAGAAAGGAATCCTTCACTGGAAAGGAAGTCATTTCATCGCTTTTCACCCGAAAGCTACGAATAAAAGAATAATAAAGTTCCGGCAGGTCTTCTGACTTGTTCCGGTTTAACCGCCTTCCCATTTCTCCCGTTTGAGAAAAAGTGGCATTTTGATTAAACTTTGTTTGGAACTCACAGCTACGGGGATAGTTTTGGATTTTCACCAAATTCCCTTTTCACTCTTTCGAGAACCGGATTCTTTGCAAAAGTAATCAGATTGATGAAATAAAATCAAATTGTTTTGAATAAAAAAATCAACATCCGTTGCATCTTGTTCATTATCAATCGTTATTCATAAATCCTTGTTTTTGTAAAACCTCCAACAAAACTTTGCTGAAGTGTATATTGTCTTTCCGTGTGTATCTTTTTTGGGTAAAGATCTGGGCAAGATTATCCAACTGATTTTCTTCAATCAGTTGTTTTGTGAAAGGCAGACTTTCTTTTTCCTGATAAATATCATCAATATCAGAATCGGAATAGTCCTTGTAAGTTTCATGATGGATGAGAGCCTGTGCCGGCAATCTGTCGGTAAGGGGTGGTTGTTCATCGGGGTATCCCACAACAACCGTGGTAACAGGCACCACGCCTTTGGGAAGATTGAAAAATTTGATCAGTTTGTCGGCCTGATAGGTGGTAGTGCCCAGATAACAAATCCCTAAATCATAGTCTTCTGCAGCTACGCAAACGTTTTGTGCTACCAGCAAGGCATCAATGGCAGCAGTAAAAAAAGACAGGAAATTATCGTATCCCGGATCGGCATCACGCTGATGGCACCATTTATTGAAACGGTTAAAATCAGCGCAGAATGTGAGCGTTACGGGTGCCTGCTCCACCATTTTCTGGTTAAAATGGTAGGTGCACAACTCTTTGCGCTTTTCAGCATCTTTGGTTACAATTACACTGTAAACCTGCATATTGCCGGTGGTAGAGGCACGAAAGCCGGCATGCAGTATGTTTTCCAGAATATTTTCATCAATCGGATCAGATTTATACTTTCTGATGCTTCTGTGTTTTAATAGGTTATCAAGGGTTTGCATAGTATTTTTTTTAAGAAATTAAAATGCAAACCTACAAAATTTCATTGATTCCCCTAAATTCTAAACGGGTATTCTTTGGTAATAAATATCATTAATGCGAAAAGTCCGCATTGCTGAGATGATTTTGATAAGCAACTTTTGATAAAATGATTTTTGGTTGTATCATACAGATGCAGATGTTCAACTGCCAAATCAACTTTCTTTTAAAAAAAAGCATCAGCCAGAAACTGCACTCAACTGCAAAATCCATTCATTTATCAGGAGATCATCATCATTGATCCGGACCCACAGAAACCAGGGAACTATGGTACCTGGATTCTTTCCATTCATTGTTCACCTTTTTCCAAATAATGGTTGCAGTTACTTTAAAACGAAGTTTGGTATCAGGGGCATGAAAAACCTGGTCGAAATCCACCACAGAATATCCCATGGTTTCGTGTTGCAGAGCTTCGTAGTTGGTTATTTCCGACCATGTTTTTGCCTGCATGGTTTTGAGTCGTGCAAACAACCCCTGAAACCAGTTCTCCCAACCTTCGCGGTCGCGGATAATTTCACTCCCTCCTTCGGTATTGATATCAATGATTCCAAAATCATCATCACAGATGCCAGCCAATTGGGTAAAATCATGGTCTCTCACGCAATTGAGTATGGTTTGTGTCAGATGAAAGAAAGGTTTGTTTTCAAATTCGTAGGTTTCTATCAAAGGTGCTTCAACAGATTGTTCCTTCATGGGGTTTACTTTTTAAAGATTTGAAGATTTTTATCAGTAGTAAAAAATAATTTTTGTTTAATGATTTTATTTATTAAATAAACAAATCTACTCTTTAAAAGTTTGCAGAAAAGGATCATTTCAGGTATTCCAACCTTTGTTTTACCTTATACACTCCTCATTTAAAAATCTTTACAAACAAAACCCTCCCTTATCCGCTCTTTTCCCACACAAATTCGTTAAGAAAAAAAACTTTGCGATTTTGGAACTCCTGGTGAAACAAACCAAAACATACACCTTTATTGCATCCCAAAGTAAATCTTAATTCAAGGCAAACATGATGGGCATATTAAATTGCACATTTACCTTTTGCCCTTTCTGCATTCCGGGTTCCCAGTCGGGCATCAGATTTATAACCCTTAACGCCTCTCTGTTAAACAGCTCGTTGATCATGGCATGAAGGTCTTCCTCTGTGGTGGGAAGGGATAAATCATGATCATATTCATCCCATTTTTGTTCTATTTTCCGGAATGTTTCTGCATCGATTTGGGTTTGTTCGGCGCGGATATTTCTTAAGATCCTTGCATTGGTAATTTCTCCATTGCCTGCCACCACAAAAGTAATAAAAACGGTACCCTCTACACCGGCATCAATTCCTAATTGCGGATAATTCAGGTTTTCCTTGAGAAAGCCCATCATGGCATCCATTCCTCCCAAAAACTCAGGTTGTTTTTCCACCATTGTATATACCGTATCATATTCAGCAATTTCGATTTCTGTTTCTATTTCTGTTTCAGGAACATACAATTCGGTCTCTTGTGTATGATCAGGCTCCACATTGCACGATTGAATAAAAAATACCGACCCGAGCAAAAAACTTAAGATAAGCATTACGGGCAATAGTTTAGCGATGGATTGATCTCTTTTTCTGTTCATCATCATAAATCTCTTTTTCAGTGTTGAAACATTAAATGGATTAATTATAGGTGTAAAACTGCCACCGGTGGCAAATTCTAAAAGTGCTCGCTGATAATCTGTTTTTCTGAAATTTGTAAGGGTTTGATTATCTGCCTCATACTCATGCAATACTTTCAATTCTTTGCGGAATAAATAAAAAGCAGGATGAAACCAAAACACCAATTGCATCAGTTCAAAAAACAGCATGTCCCACGAATGACCAAACCGGGAATGTGCCTTTTCGTGACTGATAATTTTTTCGAGATGCGCACTCTGCCTGGCATGTTCAGGAATAAAAATCCAATGGAAAAAGGAAAAAGGTGTTTGATCAGCATCCAGGGTCACAACCGTATAGTTTTCCGCTGGTTCTACAGGATGTTTCCGGATCAAAAGAAATATTTTCAGCAACTGAAGCATGAAACGAATCAGCATAAAAGCCACAATGCCAATGAACAATGGATAAAGCAGCGAGTATGTTAACACCTTCTCGCCAAGTTGCTGTGTAAGCACAGATACATCGTTGTTGGCTATGATCATAACCTCAGGGAGTGAAACTGAAACCTCACTGCCGCTAACTGGAACACCTGTAGACAGTTGAATCCGTCCAATAGCGCCCAGAACAACAGAAAACAAAAACGAAGTCAACACATATATCCTTGAGAACCGGATGCTTCCTTTTTCCTTCAAAAAGGATACATAAACAATGTAAAAAACAAGAAGATATGCCGAAGCGCGGATTAAAAAATGAACCCAATTTTCCATATTATTTTCTTTTTTCGTTTATATTTACCGATAAGATGTTAGCAGGATGAATACAACCCAAATTTTATCTATTTTTTTGGCGTTTGATTTCATCATCAATAATACTTTTCAGTTCCTCCAGATCGGACACCGACAGATTTTTTTCATGTGAAAAAAATGAAACCAGTTGCCTTACTGAATTCCCAAAGTAGTTATGCAACATTCCTTTGAATAATTTTCGCGTATAGTTCTTTTTCTCTATCAACGGATAATATTGATGTACCTTTCCAAATGATGTATGACCCACAAAACCTTTTTTTTCAAGAATCCGAACGATCGTACTCACGGTAGTGTATGCAGGTTTGGGCTCGGGCAAAAAATCGATGATCTCCCTCACCAATGCCTTTTCTTTTTTCCATAATATCTGCATGATCTCTTCTTCTGCCCGTGTTAGTTCTTTCATGGCTTTGTTTTGTTTTTTTAAATAAAAGTTTAACAAATCAACAATATACAGGTAATTCCAAGTGACGAAAAACTATTCAGGATCATCATAACCTGATTTGAAAACAAACCTACAACTAATTTTTTAGTTATACAACTACAATTTTAGTTTTCATTGTTTTTTAACATTTTATTGGAGAGATTTTTCCTAAGGTCTGATAATTACAAAAGAAATGGTCATCGAAAGTGCATGGAAATGGAAAAAATATTTTAAAAGATAAAGAATCATTTCATCTGTTTATAATTTGATTAAATAAGTTAGGTGGAGCTTGCCAATAATGACTGAAATGCGCAAATTAGTTCAGGGTAAAATTATCATCCGTCTAAGTATCAAAATAGTTTAGTGCCCTCGGTTCAAAAACGAAAATAATGCATTATTTGGCGTTTTCTTGCAAAAACAACTTAACATTACACCCTCATTCAGTTAACAAATTATATAGCTCATATAACCAAAATGATACAGATAAAAAACCATTCGATATCTGATATAACATGAAAAATCCATAGATTTATCAACTTTTTTTTATTACTTCACAAAACTTTGTCAATATGAATAAGCTTTCATTTCTGCTTTTTTTCGTACTTGGGGTTACGCACCTTCATGCATCAAATTTATATGATTTTAAAGTCGTTGATAAAGATTACCTCATGTTACATTTTAAGGACGGCGACGTTGAATTTCTGGATGATGCTTCCGGAAACACCGCCTATGGCGGGCACTCACACGAGCCCTATCTCAATACGGTTACGAACTATGGTGACCCGCTCGATATCCAGGCAGCAACCGATATAACAAGCTTTTTACTCACCTCTGAAGACGATGAAAACTATGGTACTTCAGGTGAAAATCCCGTGCAGGTCTTTCGAAAATCAAAATTGAACGGGCATGCTGAAATGGAATGGAATACTGCCGAAGACGATTACTTTTATGAGCATACCATGGAACATACTATCTACCTGGAATTGCCTTACTCCCTTTCAGAAGACAAAACTTATGTTCTTCAGATCAATGAAGTAACCAACTCTGATAATCTTACCCAAACGTTTGACTTCAATATTTTCCAAAATAAAACAGAAGCAATCCGCATTAATCTTGCCGGATACAGCACCTCCCCTACCGTAAAATCTGCCGACCTGTATATCTGGATGGGTGATGGTGGTCACAGGGATTATTCAGACTTTGAAGGAAATACGGTATACCTGTATAATGTGGAGGAGGAAACATCAACAGAAGCAGGCACGGTAGAGTTCTGGCAAGAGAGTCAGGGAGAAGCACAAGGGTATAACTACACCCGATCTCCGGTATGGAATGTTGATTTCACGGGTTTTGACCAACCAGGTACTTACCGGCTTGCGGTAGAAGGTGTTGGATGCAGTGAGGAGTTTGAAATAAAAAACGAGGTTTACTATTTACCTTTTAAAATATCCACACTTGGATTTTTCTATATGCGTATCGGACAGGATAGTACTGGTATGGAACCTGTTCCACGCCGCCCATTATGGATACCCGGCGAAGATCCATCCAATTGTAAGGTTTTAATCACAGATATGCACCCTTATCAAACAGGTTGGTCTGGTGATGGCGACAGATGGGATCAACCCGATTTTTTCGCTAATCATGTGCTTCCCGGGCAACCAGAAAACCCACACGCTTATGGCGGGCACAGCGACGCACTTGACTGGGACAGACATCTGGGGCACGTTTCCATTATCTGGGATATGCTATTACCTTACATCCTCACGCAGGGCGCTTTGAGTAATGATGACCTGGGTATCTATGAAAGCGGTAATGGAATCCCCGATATTATTGATGAGGCAAGAAACGAAGTGGACTTTTTCCTCAGATTGCGTCATGGAAAAGGATATTCTCACGGACTGACCAACCCAAAGAACAATATTTTATACCAGGCCGGAAATACCCATATTGCTGCCTGGGCCAATGCTATGAATAGTGCCATGCTTGCCGAATCATTCAGAATATCAGGACATGAAAACCTTATGCAGGTATATACAGATTCGGCAAAAGTTGCTTTTCACTACGCCGATCAGCTGGATAATCCAGGTTTAGATTACACCCACAGCATCGGCGAAGGAATCATAAAAGGACGGGATATGAAAATGACTGCTGCGGCTTTCCTTTATAATCTCACAGGTGACAAACAGTATGAAGATGTGATAGAGGATATCTCCGCAATTAATTCTGACCAATCTGCCATATTTGTTTATAATTCCGAAAACATTAATGCTTCTTTTAATCAGTTGTATGCCATTGCAGCTTATTTAACCACCCCGCAAACTGTCAATTATCCCGATCTATACGAAAACATGAAGAATTCGGTAATTCATGATGCCCTTGAAAAGGAAGTTTTTTATACCACACAAAGACCTTCGCGCAGGGCAAATGACAATACTATGGGATACTTTCCAACCGTGCAAAACGCTCACAGAAGCATCGTGGCACACGCCGTTGTTTCTGATCCACAAATAAAAGAACAACTGGAAAATGCATTAATTCTGGAAGCAGACTGGAGTTTGGGACGAAACCCGTTGAACATGATTCAAATGACAACGGCTACCACCGAACTGGCATCAAAGAGAAGTGTGGAGAATATCTATACCTCTGGCAGGAACGATGGTACCCCCGGATTACATCCGGGACATACCCCCTATCTTAATATGGACGGTTGGTTTTGTGGAATGTTAATGGGTTGCCCCCCACGCCTTCACGACCATAGTTACCCGGAAAACATGGATCTTTGGCCAAAAGGTGAACTCTATTTTAATACCCGTTTTGTTTGGGCACATTCCGAGTTTACGCCCCAACAAACCATGCGCGGAAAAATGGCACTTTACGGATATTTATACGGAATCTCAGCAGATGGCATTACAGAACCTGAAACCGGAGACGCTTCCGACCCCTTCCACCCATATTACAATTTCTCCGGAAGAACAGACCAGGACAGGGATGGCGGACCTGTGATGTATTATGCAGGTAGTTTCATGAAGGTTCGTTTTGAGGGAACATCTGTGCAAGCAACCTTAAAAGACATCGACTCCTTCAACAGTCAGCGAATTGGTTTTATGATCAATGGGGAAACAATGGTTTATAAAACCCTGGATCAAAACACTACCCAAACATTTGAAGTCGCATCAGGTCTGCCAGACCAGGTACACGAGCTTGTCATGTTTAAAATGAGAGACCCGGGTGATAATAGCTTCGGTTTGCAGTTTCAGGGACTCTCCCTTGACCCCGGCAAAGGGATTTTACCTGCTGACAGTATTTACAATCTAAACCTCGTATTTTATGGTGATTCTTTTACAGCAGGTGCCGAAGCAGGAAGCGAAGGCGAAAATGATGGATGGAAATCCTTTGCAAATGTCTGCGCCAGGATATTGAATGCCGATATTCACAATAATGGTATCGGTGGATTGGCCGTAATGGACAATACTGGATGGTATCAGGATCAAACAGTTGGTTTCGAGACAACCTTTGATAAACTCGATCCCGGACCGGTGAATGACGGGGGTTATAAAACCTATCATTTCGATCAGTTAACACCGGATATCATCATTTTTGGTTTTGGAATCAATGATGACTATGGCGCAGGTGATCCTTTTGCTGAACCTGAAGTTTGGAAAGAAACCTATAAAACCATCATCAAGGAAATTGCAGATAAATACGATAACAATGATCTTCGAATCATCATTCATCCGGCAAACATATACAACCAGGCCTTTGAATACGGTTTGGAAGTGGTTAAAGAGCTCCGGGAAGAAGGATATGATGCATATTGGTTCACCTTTTCATTTCTCCTGGAAGAACATCCAAGCACAGCAGAGGCGCAACAAATGGGTGAGGAACTCGCAGCGTTTATACAGAATCAGGTAATTGCTGCTATTCCTCTGAGGTCTGTATCATTAAGTCACTCTTCCATCACCCTGAAAACCGAAGATAGTTTTCAACTTGAAGCATCATTGATTCCTGCCAATGCAACCGGTAACCCTAAACTGACCTGGTCGAGCGAGGATGAAAGTATTGCAACTGTTGATCAAAATGGTTTGGTACAGGCCACAAGCCTTGGAAGTACCATTATAAAAATCACTTCAGAAAATGGTGGTTTTTCGGATGAGTGCGCTGTAACGGTCTCCAATGAAACGAATGTCAACGATTTTACAAATCCTCCTTTTTCTGTTTATCCCAATCCAGTAACCGGAAATGAATTCATTCTGAAATCAGAGAATTGGAATTCAGATGAGAGACTAACTGTAAAAATTTTCTCCATGAAAGGTGACCTTTTGGATAGCTATGAAAAATACCCCAGAAATGGATCCGTAAAATTAAGGGTAGATCTTCAGAAGGGCACGTATCTTATTGAGATAAATACAAAAAAAGGTAGGTTTGTGAAAAAGATTGTTATGAATTAATTATCATTTGATAAAATGATTTGAGAATGTTCAACTCTCCGTTAGCACCAGGGTTTTGGTAACTTCCAATGCATTGAATAATGTTTTCTCCCAAAAAACATACTTAGTCTTTGCAAGAAAACGCCAAATACTGCGTTATTCTCGTTTTTGAATCA
>CAYMLS010000022.1:0-26986 GCA_964390665.1 uncultured Bacteroidales bacterium
ATATAAAACAAATCAAAATTTACACGAATGTCTAAAAACAAGTTTTTAGACTGTACTCATTAATATTGTAGTGGTTCGGTTCAAAAACGACAATAACACAGCAATTGCCGCTTTCCTGCAAACACCAGATATACAGAAAAATATGATCCCAGCAAAACCATTGGGCAATTCGCATAAAAAGTATGTTGGTTTGCCTTCAATACATGTTTATATTTGCATTCATTTTTTCACTAATTCGTAAAAATTAATTTCGTATGCCTGTAAATATACCCGATAACCTTCCCGCCATCGATATCCTGAAAGGGGAAAATATTTTTGTAATGGAAGCCAAACGAGCGCTTCAACAAGATATCAGACCTCTGAAAATAGCATTGTGCAACCTCATGCCTCTGAAGATCATCACAGAAACAGACTTTATCCGTTTGCTCTCCAATAGTCCGCTTCAAATCGAACTGGAGTTTTTTTACATGGACAAACATGAATCAAAGAATACCTCCAGAGAACACATGAATATCTTTTACAAAACATTTAACCAGATCAAAGACCAACGTTTCGACGGTTTGATCATAACCGGAGCACCTGTTGAACTGATTGATTTTGAAGAAGTAGACTACTGGAAAGACCTTCAGGAAGTGATGGAGTGGAGTAAAACACATGTTACCAACACCTTGCACATTTGCTGGGGCGCACAGGCCGGATTATACCACCACTATGGTATCGGCAAATACAATCTCGGGGCGAAACTTTTCGGTGTATTCGAGCACAGGATCACCCAACCTGGGTTGCCTCTGTTCAGAGGGTTCGACGATACATTTTATGTTCCCCACTCGCGATATACCGAAACACGCCTGCAAGATATCAAAGCGCACCCCGACCTGATGCTTGTCTGCTACTCTGAGAAAGCAGGTGTTAATGTCATCACCTCCCGCGATTTCAGACAGATTTATGTTACCGGACATTTTGAATACAACCCCGATACATTGAAAAAAGAATACCTGAGAGACAAAGACAAAGGACTTGAAACTTCTTTGCCTGAAAACTACTTCCCCAACAATGATCCTGATGCTGAACCTTTTGTAAGATGGCGGGCAACAGCAAATCTTTTTTTTATCAATTGGCTGAACTATTACGTTTATCAGGAAACTCCTTTTGAATGGTGATAAGTGTATTGAATTATCAAGGTGAAAAATTCCGAATATTGAGTCCGGTCTAAAAAGTATATTGTCCAGAAATTATACGAATGGACAATAATTTTAATGTCTGACATTCAGACAAATAAAAGAATGATATTTTCACGAATTGCTCCGAAAACGAGTTTTCGGACAAGACTCAATATTGGCATATTACAAAATATCACAAATAATTTGTCTACGATTATTTTCGTAGTATATTTGCTACGATAAAAATCGTACTATGGAAAATAACAAAAAGATAACCCCTACTGAGAGTGAACTGGAGATCCTGCAGATACTGTGGGAAAAAGGCAGTGCAACGGTACGTCAGGTTCATGAGGTACTGGAAGAGGTGAAAAATACAGGATACACAACTACACTCAAAACCATGCAGGTAATGACTGAAAAAGGGATGCTGAAGCGCAATACAGAATCCCGCATTCACATCTACACCCCTGTATTATCCCTTGAAAAAACACAAAACACCTTTCTTGAAAAGATGATGGGCGGTTTATTTAAGGGTAATGCCAAGCGATTGGTTATGGGTGCTCTGAATCATAAAGAAATATCGCAGGAAGAGTTGCGGGATATCAAAGCATATTTGGAAAATTTTGAAACCAGGAAATCATGAGTATTATTGAAAACCTTTCACTACCGTGGGTAAATGCACTCGTATGGACGATCATGCACTCCGTGTGGCAAATTGCCCTGATTGCTATTGTGTTAAAAATTTGTCTGATACTGTCCGGCAAAGCAGCAGCAAAGATCAGACATGCATTTACCGTATCTGCTGTATTTCTCATTCCTTTGGTTTCCATGGCCACTTTTATCAACCAATATTCAATTTATAAAAATGCTCAGACCATTGCCTACATTGAATTCCCTCAAATGGTCAGTGTAAACATGCAGGAAAACACACATTGGTTTATGGTACAAAAAACCATCCCGGGAACACTGCAATTTGTAGAAAACTACGCCAGTGAAATTTTCTGGGTTTATATAGCTGGTTTATTGATCACTTCCATGATCTACCTCATTTCGTTATGGGAAATATGGAAAATTAAAAACCGCGACACAATGCCTGTTCCCGACTCATGGCAAAACGTCATTGATCATATGCAGGAAAAATTCAAAATATACTTCCGGCACAAAATATTCTTATCGGCACGCACTACCATACCGGTTGTTGCCGGGTTTTTCCGTCCGGTTATTCTGTTTCCCGCCGCCATAGCCGGGTCATTAACACTCGATGAAGTAGAGCACATTTTGTTACACGAACTGTATCATATAAAATGCAAGGACCATTATATCAACACCATAAAACTCATCACAGAGATCATATTCTTTTATCACCCTTTCACCTGGTGGATTTCATCTGAACTAAAAAAAGAGAGAGAAAACCGGGTGGACGAATGGGTGGTGAGCAACAGCCATCAACCCTTACAATATGCAAACACTTTGTACAAACTTGAAAAAAACCGAAGAGATAAAAAGATGGCAGCAGTAGCGGCAAGTTATTCTCATAATAGTTTATTTATTCGTATCAAAAACATTTTGCACATGAAAACAAGAAACTTTAAACCATTAGAAAAATCTATGCTCACCGTAATAGTATTGTTGGCAATAGGATCTCTGGCATGGTTAAATCCTCCCGGATTCCTGGTGATGGCAGAAGATCAATACAAAGCAAATCAGGAAAAGACAGAACAAACACAGTGGGTTTCATCTGCGGCAAACAACCAGGAGAATAATAATTCTGAAAATTCCGGGATCGGGCAATATGCCATAAATGAAGAACCCGGAGATACCCTCCCAAGAAAAATTGTGATGCAAAATGGTAAAAGCATTCCCTGGGAAGAACTTTCTGAAGAGGATAAGGAGGAAATAAGGAATGCCCTGAAAGAAGCACGAATTGCGCTGGAAAAAGCCAACAAGGAAATCGCTGAAAAGTTTCAATCTGAAGAGTTTAAGCAACAAATGAGAGAAGTTGACGAAACCATCAACAAAGAGATGAAACTGGCACTTGAGGCATCAGAAAAAGCAATGGAGGAAACTTTCAATTCAGAGGAATTTCAGCAGGAAATGGAAAAAGCACGCGCAGAGATACGCAAAGCACTCGATGAAGTGAACTCTGAGGAGTTCAGGCAGGAAATGAATGAGGCGATGAAGGAAGTTCAAAAAGCCCTGAAAGAATCTCAGACAGAGATCCAAAAGGAATTGAACAGTGAAGAGTTTCAGCAACAGATGAAAGAAGTGGAGGAAGAGATCAAAAAAGCGTTGCAGGAAGTAAACAAGGAATTAAATTCTGAAGAGTTTAAGCAGGAATTGCGAAATATAAAATTTGACATGCAAATATCTGAAGAAGAATGGGATAAGATATGGAATGATGAAGATTTCCAAAGAGACATGCAGGAATTCTCCGTTGTTATGGAGGAGATGTTTGAGGTAATAGGAGGCATGGATTGGGCTGGTCTTGGCGAAAGTTTGGGAATGATGATGGAGACATTTGCAGGAATGGGCAATATGCTCATCGACTCTGTTGCTGAACCCATGGACACGCTGAATACAGAGCAATATTAGAAGAGTACCCTCATACATTATTAATTAAGAAAAAAACCCCTGAAGGAATTATTCTACCAGGGGTTTTTATTATTTACATATTCTGATTTGATCAGTTTCCGGGCGGCGAATGGATTACTTTAACTACCCAGGGTTGCCACCATCACAGCTTTAATGGTATGCAGGCGGTTTTCTGCCTGATCAAAAACAACGGAGTGATCTGATTCAAACACATCTTCCACCACTTCCATGCCGTTCAAACCAAATTTCTGGTAAATTTCCTCACCAATAGTGGTTTCCCGGTTATGGAATGCTGGCAGGCAGTGTAAAAATTTCACATTCGGATTGCCGGTTTTAGCAATTACATCCATATTTATCTGATAGGGTTTCAGGAGTTGGATCCTTTCTTCCCATACATTATCTGGTTCGCCCATAGAAACCCAAACATCTGTATACAGAAAATCACAATCTTTCACGGCTTCATCCACGTTATCTGTAATGGTAATTTTTGCTCCGGTATGCTCTGCAATATCAAGGCATTGCTTTACAAGATCTTCGGCAGGTTGCACTTCTTCAGGAGCAGCAGCCCTGAAGTCCATACCCATTTTTGCGGCACCCACCATCAGCGAATTACCCATATTGTTGCGGGCATCGCCCAAATAGCAAAATTTCACCTGATGGAGAGGTTTATCGGTATGCTCCATCATGGTTAAAAAATCTGCCAGGATCTGGGTGGGATGAAACTCATTGGTTAGACCATTCCAGACCGGCACCCCGGAATATTCCGCCAATTCTTCCACTTTTGTTTGGGCGAATCCGCGGTATTCAATCCCATCATACATTCGTCCCAATACACGGGCAGTATCTTTCATCGATTCTTTTTTACCGATCTGGCTGCCGGTTGGCCCCAGGTAAGTAACCCTTGCCCCCTGGTCATAAGCAGCAGTTTCAAAAGCACACCGGGTTCGGGTACTGTCTTTTTCGAAAATCAAAGCAATGTTTTTGCCAGTAAGTTTTGGCTTTTCATACCCGCCATATTTCGCCTTTTTCAGATCCAGGGAAAGGTCGAGTAAAAATCTGATCTCTTGCGGGGTAAAATCCAGCAACTTCAAAAAACTTTTGTTTCTAATATTGAATGCCATAATTTGAATATTTTGAATAGGTTATGGGAAAATTTAAAATTTATTTTATTTGTAACATGTGATTTTTGCCCGAAAGAACAAAAACAACCATGTAAATGCAAAATTAAGCATAAATAACGGTACCTGTTCCGGAACTATTGAGTTGAGAAGCTTCTGTAATGATCGCTTCTTTGCCGGTTTTCTCTACAAATTCGAGGCATGCCCTTACTTTGGGTGCCATGC
Source organism: uncultured Bacteroidales bacterium (assembly GCA_964390665.1). Classification (GTDB taxonomy): domain Bacteria; phylum Bacteroidota; class Bacteroidia; order Bacteroidales; family UBA7960; genus SKVR01. Next base: position 5,096 of record CAYMLS010000022.1, read on the forward strand.
TGCCTTCGGTAAATTGCCCCTGAGCAAGGTATTCCTTCATTTCTTTAACAGAAACTTTTTCAAGTTTTTTCTCATCAGGTTTACCAAAATTGATAAACACATTGGAAACATCGGTAAGGATGATAAATTCATCTGCTTTTATTTTGGTTGCCAGTAATGAGGATGCCAGGTCTTTATCCACCACAGCATCTATCCCTATCACTTTACCTTTGTCGTCGAAATAAGCAGGAATACCGCCCCCTCCTACTGCCACCACAATAGAACCTTCACGTGCCAACCGTTCCACATCTTTCCAGGAAGGAATATGCAATGGTCTTGGCGATGCCACCACCCTTCTCCATCCGCGCTTGCGTGGGTCTTCATGAAAAACCCATCCCTTTTCTGAAGAAAGTTTATCGGCCTCTTCCTGCGTATAAAAAGGGCCAACTGGTTTGGTGGGATTTTGAAAAGCGGGATCATTTTTATCAACGATCACCTGCGAAATAAGGGCAACACTGTTTCGCTGAATACCGTTTTCTCCTAATACATTGCGCATTTGCTGTTCTATCATAAACCCAATAGAACCCTGCGTTTCGGCAACGCAAAAATCAATGGGCTGAGCCGGAAGACCATACATTTTATTGCCGGCATCATGCTGCAACAAAACATTGCCTACCTGTGGACCATTGCCATGAGCGATCACAATATTCTGATTCTGCTTCACCATTTCCAGAAGGTGTGTACAGGTATCATAAACATTTTGTTCCTGCTCGTCGATGGTACCAACCTGATCGCCCCTTAAAAGGGCATTGCCTCCAAAAGCTATTACAGATAATTTTTTCATTTTAGTTTGTGTTTTGAAATATAGATAAGTGAACAAATACTTTCAGTTATAAAAGTTTTGCCCGTAAAATTCAAGGTTGAAGAAATACAGAAAAATCTGTGTAAACGGAAGGGAAAAACCGGATATACCGGTTTCATTGCTCTCGCAGCAATCGGTCTGGTATATCAGATGGAAATAAAATAAAGCAATCCGGAAAACCTCTGTCTGGACACATAAATATTTTATTTTTAATTTTTTTTACTTACCAGAGCAAAACTATAAATATTTCCTGACATAAGGACACACGTAAATTAAAAAATAAGTAAATATTTCAAGCCCTTCACCCCGGATTGCCAATGAAAGAATAAAGACCCGGAAAGGAACAAAAAAGGTTTATCTGTTTACATTTTGATTAAATGCCTCCCCCGTTCTTTTCGTATGGGGGGAGCTCGCCAACAATACTCTAACTGCATGTTGAAGCATCCTGCGAAATCTAATCATCCGCGTGTGTGTCAAAATTTTTGTCATGGCTCGGTTCAAAACGTTTTTTGAACCAAAGCATTTCAAAAACGCCAATCAATCATTCACCAGCACTCTTTATAAATCATAAACCACTGCATGGTTTCTTCATTTATTTAACTTTCACAAAAATGTAAATAAAAAATAAAACCGTTCGTTCAAATTAATAAACCTGAAAGTGCTTAGACCGAGAAGACCACCAGAAGGCAGTACCAGGCGCATATGACTAATCTGATTCGTGTCAAAAAAAAACATCCTGAAGTTAAATTTTCAAAGCACTCATGCCCCCATCAACCGGTAATACCTGCCCGGTGATCCAGGATGCATCATCAGACAAAAGGAATGCTGCCAAAGAGGAAATATCATTTACATGACCGACCCTTTTCATGGGATGTCGTTTGGCTGAGGCGTCTTTTCTTTCTTCATTGCTGAGCAAACGGGCGGCAAGAGGAGTATCGGTAAGCGAGGGGGCAATGGCATTTACCCGGGTTCCAGGTGCCAATTCTGCCGCCAAAGAACGGGTCAACCCTTCAACAGCACCTTTGGCCATGCTCACAGAGACATGATAGGGCATGCCCTGCCCTACTGCAACTGTGCTAAAAAACACCACAGAAGAAGATTCAGATTTTTTCAGTTTTTTCAACACTGCCTGAACAAACTTAAAAGCACCAAGGGCATTGATTTCAAAATCATTTATAATATCCTGGGATTTTAACCCTCTCAGCGGCTTCAGGTTGATGGTTCCCGGGCAGTAAACCAATCCATCCAATACTTCAGGTAAAAAATCAGCATCAGGTTCATCCTGCGTAACATCAAAAGACCTCCAGGAAATATTTTCTGATTCGGGTAAATCGCCTCTGCTTCTGCTCAGGGCAAATACCTGATGAGTGTTCATGATTTTTTTCGTAATATCAAGTCCAATTCCTGAACTTGCACCTACAATTAAAATATTTTTCATTAGCAATTATTTTTATCAGTTTCAACAATAGATTATTCAGTAAGGGAGAGAAACGAATATTTTCACACAAGAAGCGGTATGGCGAAAAAAGAACTCAAACAGATACACCATTGAGCGGGTGTTTCACTCCTTTATGAAAAACCGCTCAAATGCAAGTAAGTTCAAATAATTATAATTGGGATGACAATTGTAAAAAACCCAACCTGCAGGTAAAAGGAATCGGTGAAACCAGAAAGAGTTCACAAAAAAAATAAATTTAAAACAGAGGTTTATTGTACACGGCAAAAAAATCTTAAATTTGTACTCGAAATGCACGGGATATGCACATAAAACATTACAGTACAATGTTTTACGTAAACATCAATCCCATTTAATTTTTATGTATTTCACTGAAAAGATCGATTTCAATTTATTATTAATTTTTTATTGACAGTCCAAATTTTATAAAAGATGGAAAAAAACAAGAAGGTTTATTTTTTTGGAGGCGAAAAAGCTGACGGAGACACCAGTATGCGCAACTTATTGGGTGGTAAAGGTGCCAACCTTGCCGAAATGGTAAACATTGGAGCACCCGTTCCTCCGGGAATTACAATTACTACCGAAGTTTGTACCATGTACATGAAAGAAGGTAAAGAAGCAACCGTAGCAGCGATAAAGAGTGAGGTTGAAGAGAACATAAAGAAAGTTGAAAAAGAAATGGGTTCCGGGTTTGGCGACAAAGATAATCCTCTTCTGCTGTCTGTTCGTTCGGGAGCAAGAGCTTCCATGCCGGGAATGATGGATACTGTTTTAAATCTGGGGTTAAACATCCAGACACTGGAAGGTATGATCAAAAAATCAGGCAACGAACGTTTTGTATGGGATTCTTACCGCCGTTTCGTTCAGATGTACGGCGATGTGGTGATGGGCATGAAACCAGTATCCAAAGAAGATGAAGATCCTTTTGATGAGATCATGGACCACCTGAAAGAAGAAAAAGGTGCTGCCACCGACCAGGACCTGTCTACAGACGACCTGAAAGAACTGGTTGACCGCTTCAAAAAAGCAGTAAAAAAACAAACCGGTAAAGATTTTCCGGAAGACCCATGGGAGCAACTCTGGGGTTCTGTTACAGCAGTTTTTGATTCATGGAAGAACCCACGTGCAGAATATTACAGAAAAATGCATAATATCCCTGTAGAATGGGGAACAGCTGTTAACGTGCAGGCCATGGTTTACGGAAACATGGGCGATACATCCGCAACAGGTGTTGCTTTTACACGTGATGCCGGTACAGGAGAAAATCTATTCAACGGTGAATATCTGGTAAATGCTCAGGGAGAAGATGTTGTTGCTGGTATTCGTACACCCCGTCAGATCACAAAAGAAGGATCTCTCAGATGGGCCAAACTGCAAGGCATTTCTGAAGAGGAGAGAAAAGAAAAATTCCCTTCACTCGAAGAACTCTTCCCTGAGTTGTACAATGAGCTCAACGAAACACAGAAAAAATTAGAGCAGCATTACCGTGATATGCAGGACATTGAATTTACCATACAGGAAGGCCGGTTCTGGATGCTCCAGACACGAAACGGTAAGCGCACCGGTTCTGCAATGGTAAAGATCGCGGTTGATATGCTCAGCGAAGGTTTGATCACCGAAGAAGAAGCCTTGTTGAGAGTTGAAGCTAACAAACTCGATGAACTGCTTCACCCGGTATTTGACACCAATGAAGAAGCCAAAGCAAAATCCATTGCCAAAGGACTTCCCGCTTCCCCCGGTGCTGCCACCGGTCAAATCGTCTTTTTTGCTGATGAAGCAGCAGAATGGGCAGCAGAAGGCAAAAAAGTAGTTTTGGTACGAATAGAAACTTCACCCGAAGACTTGAGCGGTATGGATGCTGCAGAAGGTATTTTAACGGCACGTGGAGGTATGACCTCTCATGCTGCAGTAGTTGCAAGAGGAATGGGTAAATGCTGTGTTTCAGGTGCCGGAAATATCAAAGTAAATTACAGAACCCGCATCATGACCATTGATGGTGTTGAATACAAAGAAGGCGATTTTATTTCTATCAATGGATCAACAGGTGTTGTATATGCAGGAAAAATACCTACAATGAACCCTGAAGTAAGTGGTGATTTTGCTGAATTGATGGAACTTGCAGAAAAACACACGCGTATGAATGTTCGCACCAACGCCGATACCCCCAAAGATTCCAGAGTTGCCCGTGAATTTGGCGCCAAAGGAATTGGCCTTTGCCGCACCGAGCATATGTTTTTTGAAGGAGCACGCATCAAGGCAATGAGAGAAATGATCCTTGCCAATGATGAAGCAGGTCGCAGAAAGGCATTGGAAAAACTGTTGCCCATTCAGCGTGAAGACTTTGAAGGCATCTTCGAAGCCATGCACGATCTGCCTGTAACCGTGCGCCTTCTTGATCCACCTCTTCACGAATTTTTACCTCATGAACCAGAAAATCAGGCAGAAATGGCAAAAGAAATGGGTATTTCTGCTGAAGATGTAAAAGCAAAAGTAGAGAAACTTCATGAAGTAAACCCCATGCTGGGCCACCGTGGATGCCGTTTGGGCAACACATATCCCGAGGTAACCGAAATGCAGGCAAGAGCAATTATTGAAGCAGCACTCAACCTCAAGAAAAAAGGCATCAAAGCCATCCCGGAGATCATGATACCGCTTACCGGTACACATGCAGAAATGAAAATGCAGGAAAAAATTGTTCGCGATACCATTGCAACAGTTTTTGCTGAGCGTAACGATGAAATTGAACATCTGGTAGGAACCATGATCGAAATTCCAAGAGCAACGCTGGTAGCAGATAAAATTGCAGAAAATGCCGAGTTTTTCTCTTTCGGAACCAACGACCTTACGCAGATGACCTTTGGTTATTCCAGAGATGATATTGGAGCATTCCTGCCCATTTACCTCGAAAAAGGTTTGTTGAAAAACGACCCCTTCCAGGTTCTCGATCAGGAAGGTGTTGGACAACTGGTGAAATTAGGTATTGAAAGAGGTCGCTCTACCAATCCAAAACTAAAAGTTGGTATTTGTGGTGAGCATGGTGGTGAACCCAGCTCAGTTGAATTCTGCCATACTGTAGGCATGGATTATGTGAGTTGCTCTCCATTCCGCGTACCTATTGCACGACTTGCTGCTGCACAAGCTGCTGCCAAAGAGAAAATGGGTAAGTAAAACCTTTTTCTCATTAAATTTTTCAAACCTTGATCCTTCTGAAGGATTGGTTATTCATAAAAAAGGGATATTCTTTGGATATCCCTTTTTTTTCTGCTTTTCTTTCTGATGCCCGTAAATTCATCACCTGCGCAAATTGCCCTCTCCCCCAGCATTGGAATATCTCACGAATTCCATGTCATTTGTTGCACCGTTAGTGGGAGAAATTTCTAAGCTTTTAGAAGACACCAATACAACCTTAAAAACTCCATCGCAACAAAAAATAAGCCTAAAAAACATATCTCCCTGATTAAATGGTCATTGGTCATGATCAAAATTAATGATAATCTTTACAGTAGCAAACCGGAAAAGAAGTACCTTTGCACCCTCAATTTTAACGATACAGAAAACACATGTCAGAAATCAGAAATATTGCCATCATCGCCCATGTTGACCATGGCAAAACCACCCTTGTAGACCGCATACTTCACCAGGTAAAACTATTCAGAGACAATCAGCAAACCGATGATCTGATCATGGACAGCAACGACCTGGAAAGAGAAAGAGGCATTACCATTCTTTCCAAAAACTGCTCGGTAAGATACAATGATTCCAAAATAAATATTATTGACACGCCCGGACACGCCGATTTTGGAGGAGAAGTGGAAAGGGTGCTTAACATGGCAGACGGTGTTTTACTCATTGTTGACGCTTTTGAAGGACCAATGCCACAAACCCGGTTTGTGCTCGAAAAAGCGATCAAGCTTAAAAAGAAACCCATTGTTGTGGTCAACAAGGTCGATAAACCCAATTGTGACCCCGAATTTACCCAGGAAAAAGTCTTTGACCTGATGTTTGCCCTGGATGCAACTGAAGACCAATTAAATTTCCCGACTGTTTACGGATCGGCCAAAGCAGGATGGATGGGGCCCAAATGGAATGAACCCACCGAAGATGTTTCATACCTTTTAGATACCATACTGGAACACATCCCTCCGGCACAACGCGTTGAAGGTTCCACACAAATGCAGATCACAGCGCTGGATTACAGCAGTTACCTGGGAAGAATCGCTGTGGGCAGACTAAGTCGCGGAAAACTGGAGCCCAACCAACCAATATCCCTGGTAAAAAGAGACGGAACCATCAAAAAATCAAGAATCAAAGAATTGTATGTTTTTGAGGGTTTAGGGAAAGAGAAAATGAAAACAGAAATTTATGCAGGTGAAATTTGTGCCGTGTTGGGTGTTGAAAGTTTTGAAATTGGTGATACCATTGCAGATTTTGAAGTTCCCGAAGGGTTGCAACCCATCTCTATAGACGAACCTACAATGAGTATGCTGTTTACCATCAATAACTCTCCTTTTTTTGGTAAAGATGGCAAATTTGTAACATCCCGGCACTTGCGAGACAGACTTTTCCTTGAAACAGAAAAAAACCTGGCGCTGAGGGTTGAACCTACAGGATCAGCAGACGCTTACATTGTTTACGGAAGGGGTGTTCTGCACCTATCCATACTCATTGAAACCATGCGAAGAGAAGGATACGAGTTGCAGGTCGGACAACCCCAGGTTATCCTTAAAGAAATTGAAGGGAAAAAATACGAACCCATCGAATACCTTACGGTGCATGTTCCCGAGCAGTTTTCAGGAAAAGTTATTGAGATGGTCTCCCAACGAAAGGGAGAAATGACCAACATGGAGAACAAAGATGAACGAACGTATCTCGAGTTTGAAATTCCTTCGAGAGGTTTGATAGGTATGCGCAGCAACATGCTGACCGCTACGGAAGGAGAAGCGATCATGGCTCACCGCCTGAAAGGTTTTGAACCCTACAAAGGAGATTTCGCCAAAAAAAGAAATGGCGCCATCATTGCCATGGAAACAGGTACTGCCATTGCGTATTCTATAGACAAGCTGCAGGACAGAGGCAAATTTTTTGTAGAACCCGGCGAAGAGATTTATGCCGGACAAGTGGTAGGCGAAAACAATAAACAAGACGATCTGGTTGTGAACCTAACCAAAACAAAAAAACTCAGTAATGTGAGGGCATCAGGATCGGACGATAAGGTGCTTATTGCCCCTGCCGTAAAATTCTCTATGGAAGAAGCCCTCGAATATATTGCTGAGGATGAGCTTGTTGAATTCACACCGGCAAAGATGAGAATGCGAAAAACTGTTCTGGACGAGCATGAACGGAAAAGACTAAAAAAATAATGCCCTTTCTGCATGGTTACCGATAATTCACCTGTGATACATGTTGCCATACCTGCTTACAATGAAGCAGATTATATTCCCCGTACAATTCAATGTTTGTCAGAACAGAAGGCTACTGGTTTTCATACATGGGTCTGTGTAAATCAACCTGATGAATTTCATCAGATACCCGAAAAATTTCCTATTGTAACAAATAACCAGGAAACCCTTGCATGGTTAAAAACAAATACACTTCCTGATCTGCATATTATCGACAGGTCATCTCGCGGTATGGGTTGGAAAAATTGTAAGGAAGGAGTTGGTATGGCAAGAAAAGTACTCATGGATGCTATTGCAGAAAATGCTTCAGACCATGACATTATCGTATCTATGGATGCAGATACTGTTTTCAGTTCCGGATATTTAGATTCAATTTCAGAAATCTTTACAAGCCATTCCTCCGCCGCTGGATTATCCAATCCCTATTATCATCCACTTATAGCCAGTGAGCCCGTAAGCAGAGCCATGCTCAGGTATGAAATATACATGAGATACTATGCCCTGAATATGCGTTTCGCAGGCACACCCTATCATTATACACCTTTGGGATCTGCCATGGCTGCTCCGGTATGGTCATACAAAAAAGTGAATGGCATGACGCCAAAAAAAAGTGGCGAAGATTTCTATTTTCTACAGAAAATCGTTAAATCGGGCCAGTTACTCAAGTACAACCATGAAATTGTTTACCCGGCAACACGTCTTTCCGACAGGGTGTTCTTCGGAACAGGCCCTGCCCTGATCAAAGGCATTCATCAGGGATGGGATGCCTACCCGCTGTTTCATCTGAATTCATTTGAGAAAGTAAAAAAAACCATTGCACTATTTCCCGAACTGATGAACCATTCAAAGCCCACCCCGATGGACAACTTCTTCAGAGAACATTTTAAACAAGATGACATATTTTCTCCACTCAGAAAAAACCATAAGAACCCGGTGCGCTTTATCAAAGCCTGCCACGAAAAAGTTGATGGATTAAGGATCTTACAATTTCTAAAAACAGAGCAACCCCTTACAGATTCTACAGATGAGCAAAATTTACTGCAATTCTTTTTGCAACATTACCCCGATGCCCCCATCCTGGAAAGCGTAAAAAATCTGAACTTTTTGAAAACAGATGTTGAGACTATCGACAAAATCCGTAATTTTCTTTTTGAAAAAGAACTGGAAATACAAGAAAAAAATGCAGGAAACTAATACCAGTCTCTACGATCTGATTGTGATCACCGGATGCACGGCCACGGGCAAAACCAGCCTGGCCGCAGAGATAGCGATCCGTAACAATGGTGAGATCATTAGTGCTGATTCCCGGCAGGTTTATAAAGGCATGGATATAGGAACAGGCAAAGACAGGGTAGATTACAAAATTGGTGATAAAACTGTTCCCGTTCATTTAATCGATATTGTGGAACCCGGATATGAATACAATGTATTTGAATATCAACAAGACTTTTTTCGTGCGTTTCATCAAATCCGGAGAGAAAAGGCACAACCGATCATGTGCGGAGGTACAGGTCTTTACATTGAAGCAGCCCTGGCAAAGTACCGATTGTTAAAGGTGCCCGAAAACGATTCTCTGAGGAAGCAATTACAGGAGTTTACAACATTGGAGTTAGAAAACAAACTGAAAACAATGCGTTCGGTGCACAATACCACCGATATAACAGAACGAAACCGACTGATCAGAGCCATCGAAATAGAAACCTATCACAAGGAGCATCCACAAAAAAGACAGCTGTTCCCCGAATTTTCGTATATCATTTTTGCCACAGATTACCCACGCCATATTGTGAGAGAGCGCATTACAAAGCGTTTGCAATTCAGACTTGAAAACGGCATGATCAGCGAAATACAACAATTACTCAGAAATGGATTAAAACCTGACCAACTGGAATTTTATGGTTTGGAGTACAAATACATAACGCAATACCTGACGGGTGAATTGACATATGATGAAATGTTTGCCAAACTCAACACCTCCATTCACCAGTTCGCCAAACGGCAAATGACCTGGTTCAGGCGAATGGAACGGAAAGGTTATCAGATACACTGGATCAAAGGAGAATTGGCACCGGAAGAAAAAACACAGTTTATACTGAAAAGAATTCAACAAAAACAGGAAGAATAATATGGAAATGCGCATTGGAGAGTTTGCAGCTTTGGGAACCGCCTTTTGCTGGGTCATCACAGCGATTGCTTTTGAAGCAGCAAGCAGAAAGGTAGGAAGCATTTCGGTTAATATAATCAGACTGGTAATAGCGCTGTTTTTAATTGGTTTTTACACCTGGTTTACAAGAGGATATTTTTTCCCCATCGATGCCACTTTGTATTCCTGGTCGTGGTTGATCCTTTCTGGTCTTATTGGTTTTGTGGTGGGCGATTTGTTTCTTTTTGAAGCATTTACACTAATAGGCTCAAGGTTATCCATGTTGATCATGACCCTCGTGCCCCCCATAACAGCACTTTTAGGATGGCTGATCATGGGAGAAACGCTGTCGCTTTTCAATTTGCTGGGTATGTCTTTAACCATCAGTGGAATAGGATTGGTTATTTTTCAACGATCCAATGCTAAATCAGGAAAAATAAAATACCCGTTAAAGGGTTTGTTTTTTGCCTTTCTGGGTGCAGTGGGGCAAGCGACGGGTTATGTACTCAGCAAATACGGCATGGGGGATTACAATCCGTTTGCTGCAACACAAATACGGGTAATGGCCGGAATCGTGGGTTTTTCTGTGATCATTACCATTTTCAGGAGATGGCGTCCTGTTTTTTCTGCCTTAAAAAAAACGCGCCCCATGATACTAACCACGGTAGGCGCTACATTTGGGCCTTTTATAGGAGTTTCCCTTTCTTTGCTTGCTGCTCAGCATACTCAAACAGGAATTGCAGCTACCATCATGGCCATTACCCCCATTCTGATCATTCCACCAACCATGATATTTTTCAAACAACCAACAAGCTGGAAAGAACTTGTTGGTGCTATCATAAGTGTTGCTGGGGTTTCTTTGTTCTTCCTTTTCTAAACCAAAAGCAAAAACGATAAAAACATCACATCAGTTCCTCCCCCCGGGGCCACCACGACGGCTTTCTCTGAGCAGGTTACGGTTAAAATCGCGCTCTGCCTTATAAAGTTTAACCACTTTTGATACGGGCAGTATCTCCATAAATCGATCATGATATTGTCTGCGTAAAGCAGTCATCTCCTCCATGTTCTCTATCTCGGCATTGGCGATTTCCCGCAATTCCTCTTCATTGAGTTTTTCGGGGTTTTCCATGGTCGATCTTTCGGTTCTGTGTTTGATCATCATCTCATTCCTTTTCTCCATGTATTCATTGTAAACAGGCCAAAATATCTGGGCTTCCTCAACCGAAAGATCAAGTTCATTGGTTATAAAAGCAACTCTCTGGCTTTCCAGCTTTTCCTGATGATTTCGCCAATGACCCCTACCCGGTGGCTGGGCAATTGTTAACAAAGAAATCAGTATAACAATAAAGGCAAGGAAAATCTTTCTTATCATATGATCACTATTATATTTCATGAGGTACATTTTTAGTTGAAATAATTTTGGTTTTTTCAAATTCAGTCTAAGGATTAATCCATGTAGTATTCCTTATATTGTAGCAAATATTCGATGGTTTGATCCTCCTGGTAATTTTCATTCACCGGCAATTCGGTATCTGCAGCGGGATCAGTATCATAAAGCAATTCGTAATAAACATCTTTCTGATATTCGGAATACCATGCCAGTTGTTCATCAAAGAGTTGCTGCTCATATTGAGCAAGATTACGATCAGTAGTCATATTTCCACCAGGAATAAGGAAGATCAGGATCAAAATCACCGCAGTAAGCCCGGCAGTAACAAGGCGGGGTTGAAAGATATAACTTAACACAGCAAAAAACGGATGAACGGAACGACGACTTCTCCTTTGAGCGATCATATCAGGCAGATCGGTAAAATAATCAGCGGGCACCTCAAAGGGGTTTACATTGGAGAGTTTAGACAAACCGGGAGCAATTTCCTTTATCTCATTATGTATATCTTTATTCTTCATCTTTTAAAATATTTGATTCATTCGGTTTTTATTATTTCATTCAAAGCGGCATAATCAGATTTTTGATTTTCTATCGGCATTTGAAAAGATTATTGGTTTCATTCCACAGCAATCCTTTGTGATTTAGACGCAGGGTTATTCTGAAAGTTTAATGCTCTTTGATGTATTCTTCAATTTTTTTTGATGCGTGATGAAAGGATGCTTTTAAAGATCCTACGCTCGTATTGAGAATCTCGGACATTTCTTCATATTTCATTTCATCAAAATATCTTAAATTAAAAACAACTTTTTGCTTATCGGGGAGTGTAAGGATCGCTTTCTGAAGTTTTTTCTCTATTTCACTGCCATTAAAATAAGCATCAGACTCTAATTTTTCACTCATCATATTTTCAACATCCTGCCAGGGTAGAAAGAACCTTCTTTTTTTTTTCCTCAAAAAAGTAAGGGTTTCATTGGTAGCAATCCGGTACAACCAGGTGTAAATTCCAGAATCACCTCTGAATTCTTTTAACGATTTCCATGCTTTGATAAAAATATCCTGCACAAGATCATTGGCATCGTCATGATCGAGCACCATTCGCCTTACATGCCAGTATATTTTTTCCTGGTATTTCCGCACAATAAGATTAAAAGCATAATCCTGTTGGTGAGCATTTTTGTAAATATCCAACAGTTCAGCATCGGTGCTATGACTCATATTATTATTTTTTTCTCTTCGCTTGTCAGACGACGGTAATGGCAAAAGGTTTAATCCTCCTCTCCAAAAAATCTTTTTCAAAAAGCAAACCGATCATCAAACTGATATGGATTTCGGACTGTAGGTTTATACGAACAAAAGTCAAAAAAAAAGTATTATAGCAGCATCAGGGACTAAGTTTTACCATGGTGGAAACTCCGGAACGAATTTTAAAAGACCTGTCAATGGAGAAAATGGTTTGATTGGAAGAGCGGGATCTGTATACAATCCTGTAACTACCAGGCTGTAAGTATATGGTCTCACTTTGAACGTTTTCTCTGACTACATGAATAACTTTGAGTTCATTCTCTTCTTCATGGAGTACCTTGGCGTAGCCGGGGGCAGGAAGGCGCAAAACAGCAATTCCAGGTTGAGGGATCTCCACTTTTGTATTATGACTTTGTTTAATTTCAACATCATCGATATATATCCGGGGAACAGACAAGACCTCAAGGTCGTATTCGCCCACGAGGTATTTCTCTGTATTTCCAAATGTTTGGGTGGTAAGCGTTTCCATTTCCCCCTTCTTTCTTACAATCGCTCTGTAGGAAATATTGGTTCTGCCACCAACCAGCAAAGTTAAACTGCCCTGTGGCACATCCACAGGCAAAATATTATGCTTTCCCGGATTGATTTTTATCCCTTCCAAAGTAACGGGAGGAGTTGTATGCACCACCATATCATACTCAATAAGCGGATCGAGATAGTAAATGGTATCGGGCAACCCTCTGTGATTAAAGGTATGAACGAAACTATCCATGATTTTTCCGCTAAATCTATCGTAAAGACTTATCGGTACATTGGTTTCTGTGGGAAGTCCGTAAATATCGAGCAAATTTACCTGGGCAGTGGTATTATCAAGCGCTTGTGATATAACGATATTTAAACTTTGACGAAATTCATTTTCACTTGTGGCATCAAAATACTGACCCACACAGTCGAAATCATCTCTAAAGTCTCTGCCTATCCCAATGATAAATGGTTTCAGAATAATGCCCTTTTTTTGAAGTTCTCTTGAAACCGCGCACGGATCTCCGCCACATTCTTCAATTCCATCTGTAATCAATACAATAATATTACGGCAATTATCGCAGGGAGGGAAATCATCCTGTGCCCTTTCCAATGACATGGAAATAGGCGTGGTACCTCTCGGAGTAATGCTTTTCAGACGCTGTTTTATATCATAAATATTATTATCACGAAAAGGGATTTCCAGTTTCGTATCATCACAGTCTTGTGGAGGAAATCTTTTCTGATGTCCATAAACACGTAATGCCAATTGTGTATTATCAGCGCTTTGCAAGCTATCAAGCAATTCACTGAGCAAATTCCGGGCTATATTGATTCGCATATCACTCTGCCAGCGGGCAAACATACTTTGAGATGCATCAAAAATAAAAAGTATCCTTGTTAAAGGGGGTTCTTTTTCTGCCTGAGCAGTATTTTGCCCAAAAAGCGCGGCACATGTAAGCGCCAGAAAAGATGCTGATATGATCAGTTTTTTTATTTTCAATGTTATATTTCTGTTGTTCTTTTAGAAAATGATAAATTAACAACCTTATTAGATATCTTAAACGAATACTTTAATATAAAGTTGCTTTTATAAACATGCAATATTCATACTGCATGTTTTGCCATGCTGCGAAATATAATCATCCGCGTGTGTGTCAATATTATGATTATTGTCATGGCCCTCTTCATCATTGAGAAATTGGCTTTTATGTTTTTCCATTAGCAAAGAAATTTATAAATCGCCCCAAAAAAACCGATGGGAACATTATAACGAAAAGCAAATATAATGAAAGTTCCCTGACATATTAACAGTGTATTACAGAATCAACAGGCAGTAAGGTAAAAAAGTATACATTTATCAGTGTGATGGTTTCTGTAAACCCTGATTAAAATCCCATATCTGAACGAAATCCTGGCATTGAATTGCAATGAACGGCACTCATCCCTCCTGTATAAAAATAAGTATTTTCAAATGACAATATTTGCCCGCAAAGAAAAACGAAAGGACAAAAAAACAACAACTCTCAGAGAAAACCCCTTGTTTTTTAAACAAAAAGAAGACAAAACCGTACAATTTTAAACAAACACCCCTCTAAAAAGTATCTTTTTTGCTATTTTTTTGTTTTTTTCTTGCGTTACATCGTATTTATTTTATACTTTTGTCGTGAAATTTAAAACTAAATCAAATTATGAGCAACAGAAGATTTACAGCATTACAGGAAGCTTTGCAGCACACTCCTCTGAACACAGATGAAATTCCATCGAAAGTTTCAGACTTTTATGGTGTTAATGTTTTTTCTGACAGAGCAATGCGGGAATATCTTCCCGACGATGTTTACAAAAGCATCAGTGACAATATTGACAAGTCAGAAAAGATTGATAAGAAAATTGCCGATCAGGTTGCTTCAGCAATGCGTGCATGGGCAATAAGCAAAGGTGCTACCCATTACACACACTGGTTTCAGCCCCTCACAGGTGCAACGGCAGAAAAACACGATGCATTTTTTACCCCCACCGGTGATAGCCGATCCATTGAACAATTTGGAGGCGGACAATTGGTACAGCAGGAGCCTGATGCCAGCAGCCTGCCCAGCGGAGGTCTGCGTAATACTTTTGAAGCAAGAGGTTATACCGCCTGGGATCCTTCCTCTCCTGCTTTTATCTTAGACAAAACATTATGCATTCCTACCATATTTATTTCCTATACAGGATATTCTCTCGATTTTAAAACTCCTCTGCTAAAAGCACTCTCTCAAATTGATAAAATATCAACAGAAGTTTGTCAGCTTTTCGACAGAAGTATTACTAAAGTAATCTCAACACTCGGATGGGAACAGGAATATTTTCTGATTGATGAATCCCTGTATTTCGCCCGACCTGATCTTACCCTTACAGGTCGTACCCTTACGGGTCATATTCCGGCAAAGGGACAACAACTCGAAGACCATTACTTCGGAGCAATCCCTCCTCGTGTTAGTGCGTTTATGAGGGAGTTTGAATACGAAGCATGGAAATTAGGTATTCCTGTAAAAACAAGGCATAACGAAGTAGCACCCAATCAATACGAATTGGCACCGGTTTTTGAAGAAACCAATATTGCCATTGATCATAATCAGCTGGTAATGGTTATCATGGACAGGGTGGCAAGAAAACATAAATTCAGAATCCTTTTTCACGAAAAGCCTTACGCAGAAATCAATGGTAGCGGTAAGCACAATAACTGGTCTTTGGCCACCAATACAGGGAAAAATCTTCTGAGCCCCGGGCATACACCCAAAACAAATCTTTTGTTCCTTACCTTTTTTGTTAACATAATCCGGGCAGTATACAAGCATTCTGATCTGCTGAGAGCATCCATTGCTTCTGCCGGAAATGACCACAGACTTGGCGCAAACGAAGCACCCCCGGCCATCATTTCTGTTTTTATAGGATCGCAGCTTACAAAAGTTTTGCAGGAAATTGAGCAAAAAGTGAAAGACAGGAAACTAACCCCTGATGAAAAAACAGAACTGAAACTCAATATTGGCAAAATTCCTCAGATCATTCTGGACAATACTGACCGAAACAGAACTTCTCCGGTAGCATTTACAGGAAACAAATTCGAATTCAGGGCAGTAGGATCTTCTGCCAACTGCGCGCCTGCCATGATCACGCTCAACAGTATTCTTGCTGATCAGTTAAAACAGTTTAAGAAAACCCTTGAAGAGTACATGGAAAAAGGGGAAGATAAAGATGAAGCGATTTTCAAAATCCTTCGGGACTATATTACCGAATCAAAACCTGTCTTATTTGAAGGTAATGGTTATAGCGAAGAGTGGGTTGAAGAAGCCAAAAAAAGAGGATTAAGCAACAGAAAAAACACCCCTGAAGCATTACAGGCTTTTGTGAGTGATTCCACAAAGAAACTCTTCAGCGAGAATCAAATTCTTACCGGTGAAGAACTCGAAGCAAGACTGGAGATCCGCAATGAAGCTTATGCAAAATCAATACAAATAGAATCAAGGGTATTGGCCGACATTGCAGGAAATCACATTATTCCCACTGCTATAAGATACCAAAGTATTTTGGTGGAAAATGTCAAAGGTTTAAAAGAAATCCTCAGTGAAGAGCAATTTAACGAACAGGCACAATTGCAAAAAGGCATTATTGAGAAAATTTCTGATCACATTATCCAGATAAGAAAAGATGTGAAAGAAATGATCGAAAAAAGAAAAGAAGCCAATGCCATTGAAGATGCAACCAAACGTGCTGCCTTTTATGGTAATGAAGTTAAACCATATTTTGACCGCATCCGGTATGATGTTGACAAACTGGAAATACTGGTTGATGATGAAATGTGGACCTTACCCAAATACAGAGAAATGCTATTTGTAAAATAATGAACAATGACAGTATTCATAATAAGTAGGTTAATTTTAGGTTGGTAGTTAATTAGTAATTGGTAGTTAGTTTTACCCTCTGGGTAATGTTCCTGAAAGCACTTTCATTAGTGCTTTCAGGTTTTTTTATGGATTAACTTTTATACCAATTATTTGTGATCCAACCTGAAATTGCATGATCAGGAACTTTCCTTCTGTTTATAATTTGATTAAACAGGTCAGATGCCTGACCCAATGAATCAAATTACGGAAATCTGAATCAGATACTTACTTTTGGTTATCTACTGTTTTGATAAAAAGCATAACAATACGGATGGCGTTCTCCCGGAAAAACCTCCTGGCATATGCTTAAAATTTGTAAACAAGACCAATTCCAAATTGCTGTTTAAATTGGGTTGTAGGTCTGCTGTACAATGCAACCTCCTCACCCATTTCATTGGTTCCCATTTTAGGTATCTTTATATCATGATCATAAATCAAATGAAATCCTACGCTAACTGTAATAAATTCATTTACAGGCATATTTAAATCCAATATCCAGTCAACATCAGTATTTTTCCGGTTTGATATATCGCTGTCGGTATAATTATTAAACAAGGTAACACGGGTATTCAAAACCACGTTGGTCAATATTTCCTTATTAAATGCAATTCTGAGCATCGCTCCAAATTCGGGATTTATCATTTGTCCATCAGCAATTTTCTCCCCTTCTTCGTTAAATTCTGCTGGTTTTACACCAAATCTACCCTGATCAGCAAGATCCTGGTCTGTAACAAAAGTAAATTTACCTGTGGCCGGTGAAAGATAAATGGAGAGAAACTCCACAGGTTTATAATCGAAACCAACAGATCCCGTAAGGTAACCGGGTGCCATAAACCGGGAAACAACTACACTGTCATTGGGAAAATTAAACCCTTCTGCAAATTGAGATTGAAAATTTATCAACGCCGAAGCACTGATCTTATCATTCAGGTTTCGCCCAACCTTGGTAAAAACATCAATTTTATCAGTATTTTTTCTGAGAGAGGTATTTTCTGTTTTAATAATCCCATATGCCAGGTCAACGTAATTCTCCCATTGAATATCATCATGCTTGTAATTGGCATCGAATCGGGCCTGGCTCACAAGAGAAAATGAGTTCTCACCCCCTGCAGCCCAATTTGTAAAACTTACCTGATTGGTGTTTTGCTGAAAAAAACCACTAAAACTCCAATTCTTTACATCGGTTGTATCAGATTCATTGTTTTCCTGTGCATAAAGCATCCATCCAAAACCAATCAAAACTCCAAATAAAATCACTTTTTTCATTACAATTTAATTTAGTTGTTAAATACTATATAAAAATTTCTAACTCAATTCTGATACATCATGCGTGAGGGATAGATAAAATGACCGAACATTTTATGGGCATCACGATTGAAATACACCCGCTCTAAAGAGAAAAATCTCTTTTTATGACTGGTTTTCATTGGCATTTGCATACCATTCGTGAACATGCTCACTAAAGCATATTCCAATTCAAAGCAGATTCGTTCTATCAATTATTATGTCGCGTACTTTTGAAGAATTATCTGTAACAGTTAAGAAAGAGGGGTAGGTTCTCATCTTTAAAACAAAAAAAACAAAAGCCTTCATCTAAATGTTTAATTGTAATACAATAATCTAATTTGAAAGAGAGAATATTACATGTCAAATTAATATAACAACATGAAAGGACAAAAAAAGCATGCATGAGTTAAAAACACGACAGATTAAATTTATGTCGCGTAAAATTAAGATTCAGGATCAAAAGGCAAAAACACAGGAAGTGTTTGTCTTTCATCATAAATAATCAATTTAGAAAAATAATATTGAACCGTGGATCAGGGGAAATAGAAATCATATACCTAAAAAATTAATCATGAAAGTTTTTGATTGAATGATTTTTTCATATTACACGAATTTCTGTGCATTATTTACTTCTAAGAAAATTACAAGTAGAAACAATACAGTTTTTTTATTTTAAAATTATTTTCGATGTAACCATCAGTATGATCATGCAAAAAGAAAAGATCAACTTAGGATAAGACAAACCGGACACAACAATAATCAAATTACAAACATAAAATACACAATATGAAAGCAGTTACGTTTATAAGTCCCGATGCACCTTGCAAGACAGAAAATGTAGAAACCCCTCATCCTTCTGACAAAGAAGTGTTGGTTGAGATCAAAGCGGCAGCACTTAACCGCCGTGACCATTGGATCAAAAAAGGTATTTATAAAGGGGCACAATTTCCCTGTATACCAGGATCTGATGGATCAGGCATTGTGAAGGAGGTAGGAAAAGAAGTGGATGAAAAATGGTTGAATCAAGCCATAATCATCAATCCCGGCATGAATTGGGGCAGAAACAATGACTACCACAGTGAAGCGTTTAAGATACTGGGTTTGCCGGATCAAGGTACTTTTGCACAATATGTTAGTGTTCCTGCTGAGAACATATTTCCCAAACCGGCAGAATGGACATTTGAAAAAGCGGCAGCACTTCCATTGGCAGGATTAACTGCTTACAGGGCGCTTTTTACCAGAGGAAAGCTGCAATCAGGAGAAAAAGTTCTTGTTACGGGAGCAGGCGGAGGCGTCTCCAGTTTTCTGATCAAGTTTGCTGTTGCAGCGGGTGCTGATGTTTATGTTACCAGCAGTTCGGAAAAAAAAATAAAAAAAGCAGTTCATCTCGGGGCAAAGAAAGGATTTTTTTATACAGAAATAAATTGGGATGAGGAATTAAAAACAGAGGTTGGTGAATTTGACCTCATTATTGATAGCGCAGCAGGTGAAGGATTCGAAAAACTATTGAGTTTGTTAAGAATCGGAGGGCGAATAGTGATTTATGGAGGCACCGCTGGAAAAATTAATGACCTGGTGGCAGCAAAAATATTTTGGAAACAAGCAACCATTTTGGGTTCAACCATGGGAAGTCCTGAAGACTTTTCTAAAATGCTGGATTTTGTAACCAGTCAAAGAATTGATCCTGAAATAGATAAAATATTTCCTATGGAAGATGCAGAGCTCGCCTTTAAACATATGGAAAACCAGGACCAATTCGGTAAAATTGTGATAAAGATCGCGGATTTCCCTTATTAAGGATTTCGAAAAAAGCAGAGTTGTTAATTAAAAAACAAAATATTTATTTTTAACCTACCAACAAGATAAAATTTCACATAACCAAAGCAAAACATTAGTCGATTTAATAAAAAACAAACATATTCATTTTAAAAACATCTGTGAAATGGTGACCAAAAAGTCATTGGAATTTTAGAATAATGCAGAGATTAAATCAATTAAAAATTTACAAAAATGTGTATATCATGATTTTACAAATTGGTCGAAAAATTAAATTCATAGTTATATGAAACATTTTTACTGTGGTAATCCCCTATAGAAATTTTAGTAAATAAACGAATTGTTTGCAAACACTCTCAATGCTATATTTGATCTTTCTTTAGTTCTTTAAATATTTGAATTTTACAGCATTAAAAAAAATATAAACCAACAGCAACTTGCCATGGTCTGGTTAGGTATTTTACAAAACTTATCAGGTAATTTATTACCAGCAAATATGATGAAAGTTATAGTTGAAGAATAGTTTTTAAAATGCCAGAGAAATTGATGTTCATTTCAAGTGTTGTCGGATACATTATGAAATTAAAAAGTCATTTTCTCTCTGAATGGGGAGGTATCAGAGTTTAGTACCGGTCTTTTGGCAAGTTGTTTTTTATTTTTTTGCACAAAAATATAATAATTCAATAAACTGAATTATAAAGATTTTGAATTCCTGTTCCCAACAGGAGTTCATGTTTTTGGTTTTATTGTTTTACAGTGTTAGTGGTGTGAGGGTTGTCTTTGTGAAAAGGCAACCCTTTTTTTATGTAAAAAAATTACGGCAGAATTTGATCAGGGAGATTTGATGGCCTTATTTTTCAGGGCAAAACTAACCAAGGCGGCGGTATTTTTTAATCCGGATTTGGAAAGCATATTGTTTCGATGGCCGCCTACTGTCCGGGGGCTGATCTTCAGTTTATCCGCAATATCGGCATTGGAATATCCTTCGCTCACCAGTTGTAAAACCTCCAGTTCTCTTTTTGTAAAGCTGTCCAGGATATTCTTTTCCTTACTCACCTGCTTGGCATTAAAAACTTTCCGTGTAACCAACACAAGAATTTCATCGCTAAAGTATCCCTTCTCATTTGATATATTATCAATGGCTTTGACAAGATCATCTTTCCCAATATTTTTAAGCAAATATCCCATAGCACCAGCCTGCAACATTTCCTCTACATATTCATTTTCGCCGAACATACTTAATGCCAGTATCTTCAGATCTGAAACCATCTCCAATGCTTTTTTGGTTGTTTCAATACCATTCATGCCAGGCATTTTAATATCCATAAACACGATATCAGGTTTTACCTTCGACAGCATCTCAAGAAATTCTTCTCCCGAAGAAGCCTCACCCAGAATTTCAACATCAGGGATCTCGGCAAGCAGGTCTTTTAATCCATTTCTAAATATAAAATGGTCGTCTACAATGATAATTTTGTGTGCCATAATTATTTTACATTAAATTCATTAGAAATCAAGAGTATATATTTTGATCTTATTACATGGTTGCTTTCAGGGGCAGGAAGATCCTTACAGAAAAGCCTTTCCCTTTTGAAGTTTCGAAGTTTACGCTACCGTTGAGTGAGTTTACACGGTTATAAATATTGTTTAACCCCATCCCATTGGTTTTTTCCTTTAATTGTTTCTGTAGGTTAAATCCTTTCCCGTCATCATCATATTCAAGTGTAAGTATATTCTTTTTGATATCTGTTTCAATTCTTACGTTCCTGCATTCGGCATACTTCAGGGCATTGTTGATCAACTCACTTACCACTCTGAAAACAGCAATGGAAACATCATCATCAATATTATCCAAAGGAGATTTTATCTTCAGATCGATGGAAAACTTACCAATAGCATTGATCTTGTCTAC
>CAYMLS010000023.1:0-26875 GCA_964390665.1 uncultured Bacteroidales bacterium
TAATTTTCCAACAAACCCGGGAAGATTTCCAAAGAAATATTTAAAGGGGGTCAGAAATCAGAGGATGGCTTTTTTATTCTTTTGTTTGTCTTTCAACAAACTCTTTTTGTCTATGTGGAAAATCATTTCAAACATGGTTCCGCCGGATTCTTTCCAATTTGATTTTGCATTGAGTTGCATAATTTGGATTTCGATGAGGGAGAGACCGAAAGAGGATTTAGAAGTTGTTTTGCTGCGGTCGAAACCCGGTCCGTTATCTTTGTAGGTAAATTTGTAACTATCATCGGTTCGTTTCACAAACCGGATGTAAAACCACGGTTTGTCTTTGTGGGGGAAGGCATGTTTGCAGGAATTGGTGAGCAGTTCATTTATGATTAAACCGATGGGATGGACTACCTCGGAAGGAAGGTAAATTTCTTCAAAATAAACATCTTTTTGGACATTTGTTATGTCAAAGGAAACAAAGATCTGGTTGATCAAATCATTTCCATAAGCACCCATAAGCACTTCATCGGTGGCTTTATTGTATAATTGTTTGTGAATCAAACCGATGGTGTGTACCCTTAACTGGCTGGATTCGATAATGGCTCGTGTTGCTTCTTCCTTTATCCTGTTTGCCTGCATGTTCAGTAATCCTGATATGATCTGCAGGTTGTTTTTCAACCGGTGGTTTTGCTCTTTCAACAAGTATGAGTTTTTAAGGTTGAGCTTTGCATTTATTTTGTAAAGTTTGAAATAGGAAATAGCAAATGCAACAGACAGAAGGAGAACAACTGAAATGGTGATCAACACAAATTGCTGGAATTTGATCTGAACCTCTTTTTCACTTAATTCTGCCTGAAATATTTGTTGTTCATAGTCTTTCGATAAATTACTCAAAGAGAGGTCGCGGTCTGCCATTAGTTCCTTCCTGTGTAATGCATTATTCAGTTTGTGGTATTTAATGGCATTATCATTATCTCCAATGCTCTCATAGTATGCGATCCATTGTACATAAATTCTCCGCTTCAATAAACTGTTAGGGGCATTTTCCAAAGCAACAAGTGCTTCATTTAATAAAAAAGGCACTGTATCGGGTTCATTTTTTATGTTGAAATAAATTGCCACATTGACATAGCAATTGGCGATGCTTGCATCATTATGATCTTCCAGTGCGATGGTCAGAGATTTATTGAAATAGTGGAGGGCTGAATCGGGTCGATTGGTTTTAAAGTGGTAATCGCCCCAAACTTCAAGATAATCATTGATGATGTGGTTGTCAATGTTCTCTTTGTTTCGGTTTCTGAGTTCTGTTAGTATTTCCCTGCTCTGTGTCAGTTTCAGGGAATCAAATGAGTAAGAAAAATCCCATAACCAGGCTATTGCATGGGCGGTTTTCGCATAAAAATCCAGGTCTGGCAATTGATGTTGTGCTGCTATCCTTTCTGCATTGTAGAAATATTCATGACTTTCCTCAAATAACAAGATACGGTTGGTTTGAAAACCTAACTGTATATATGTTTTACCAACATACTCCTGCCTGTTTTGCATGATAAACCATTTTTGGGCTTTCAGCAGCTGTTCCCGGGCTTCTACAAATTGGTATCTTCTGGTGAGTTGTTTGCCTTTTTCAAAGTATATCATACCCGAATCAACGGGCATGTTGTTTTGAGAAGATGCCCCATAAACAAAAAAAAGCATTACAACGGAAAAAATGGTTCTTCTGATCATCCCCCTTCTTTTTATCTGTTTATAATTTGATATTCGTTGATATTGTGCTGTTTATCTATGTATTTTTAATTTGCCCTTTCAGGGCGTTTTGTCCTACGGTATGCCAATACCCCAAGGCGTTGCCGTTGGGTTGAAATGAGTTGCCCTTTCAGGGTGTTTGATATCAGCAGCCTATAATTATGCTCGTGTGTGTTTTAAGCCAATCATGGATGTTTCATCATTTATTAATTATCCTGACACAATTTATTTTTTTTACATCATAAAAATAGAATAAATATTGTTAGGAACAGTTAGTGTTTTGTCAAAAGGGTGTAATTTTCTAACCAATGGTGTTTTTTTTCCAAGCAAAATAAAATGAGATGATTTTTGTTGGTAATCATTATACCTTTTGTGAGGGTGTTTTGGAAGGAATGACACAGCGCAATTCGTCAGGTGCGTTGAAGGAACAGGCAGGCTACCGGATCATTGAAAAACTACTTATTTCTTCCGGGTGGCAGCAGCATGCGCAGGATTTTTAGAGGAGAAGGGGTAGGGTAGGTTTTATTTTGTTTTGATGATCTGCAGTTTATTTAAAAGTTCGTTTCTGAAAGAATCACCAATGGGAAGAGATTGCCCGTTTATAACAAGCGCGTTGTTCTCTATCCTCTCAATACATTTGATGTTTACAATGTAACTTTTTGATATCCTGACAAATATGTGGTTGCCAATTTGCTTGTGCAGTTTCCCCAGGTTGGTTGAAATCACGATGGGTTCGTGGCGGTTAATAATTGTAACATAGCTCCCGGATGCTTCTATATAGAATAAATCATCAATAAACAGTTTGCGGTGGCCATTTTTCACGGGAACAAAAACGGCATCCGGAGATTTTTCTTCTGGTGGTTCAACAGATGTTTCTTTATTTTTGTTGATGGCAATTGTCAGATTTGTAATTAGTTCTGAGATGCGGAGGGGTTTTGCGAGGAAGTTTACGTTTCTCATTTGCTGAATTTCACTGATGAGATCCATATCTTCTGTGGCGGTAAGAAAAATAACGGGTATGTTTTTTACAATGGCGATCTCGTAAGCTGCTTCTACCCCTGTTATCTCCCCCAGCAGGTGAACATCCATGATCACAGCATCCGGTG
Organism: uncultured Bacteroidales bacterium; assembly: GCA_964390665.1. Taxonomy (GTDB): domain Bacteria; phylum Bacteroidota; class Bacteroidia; order Bacteroidales; family UBA7960; genus SKVR01. Next base: position 2,835 of record CAYMLS010000023.1, read on the forward strand.
TGTTTTTTTTAACACTCATAAGACCTTTTTCCCCGGTTCTTACCATTTCGCTTACGATATAATTATTATTTTCCAGGGCTTCTTTGATGTCATGGGCGGTTATCAATTCATCTTCAACAATCAATACTCTCTTTGAAGGCATACTCAGGATATTATTATGGTTGTAAAAAATTGTGTCTTCTAAAAATATTTTGTCTTATAAATCAGGATTTAAAATTAATGAAAAATAACATATGATCATGTTAAATTCCAATGAATTATTGGTCAGGTTTTCTGTAGCGTTTTAAAAAACTGAATATCAGGTTCTTTTGCACTTGAAAAAGTTCATTTTTTGTCAACCTTAGCCTCCTTTTGTCTTCTTTTTGTTGTAAGCACTAAATACAAGCAACTCTTCAGTTCAGCAAGTTTAGAAGATAATCTTCCATTTTTTCTGGTTTTGTGGCAGGGGCGAATCTTTTCATGGGTTGGCCGTTTTTATCGATCACGAATTTGGTGAAATTCCATTTGATTCTGCCACCCAGCACACCGCTGAGTTCTTTTTTGAGGTATTGAAAGATGGGGTGTGTATCTTTTCCATTCACCTGGATTTTTGAAAACATGGGAAAAGTGACGCCATAATTCAGCATACATCCATTGGCGATAGATTCCTCATCGCCGGGTTCCTGATTGGCGAATTGGTTGCACGGAAAGCCCAGGATCACCAGACCTTTCTCTTTGTATTTCTGATAAAGTTTCTCAAGTCCTTCAAACTGAGGTGTAAAACCACATTTGCTGGCAGTATTGACAACCACCACTGTTTTCCCTTTAAAATCCTGCATGGATATTTCTTTTCCTGAAATATCTTTGGCGTTAAAAGTATAAAAATTGGCGTCCATTTTTGCTGTATTTAAGGGTTTATGATTGAATGCATACCTTCTTCTATACTTGTGCGCAGGCAGGTAATGAACCATACGCTTTTGCATCGAAGGGTTGTTTTCGCATCCCTTGTTCGTACTATAACAAAAAAAATCACCATGGGTTTGAAATGGGTGCAGGTATGATGATCGTTGAAATATCTGGTTATTTCTCTGATTTTTCATTGAGTTTAAAGAGCATGTCATATTTTGCCTGTCTCATTTTCCATTTTTCGCGGGCAAATATCTGCATATCGGTAACTGTATCTTTTTCATCTACAATTTCCAGTCCCAGCAGTGATTCAATGATGTCTTCCATGGTTACAATGCCATCAACACCACCATATTCGTCCACCACCAGTGCGATATGTTCTTTTTTGGTGAGCAGGGTTTCCCAAACAGTAAACAGTGCGTTGGTATTGGGAACGATGAGAATATCTCTTTTTATGTCTTTGAGTTTCAGATTTTCTTTTGCTTCGGCGAGTTTTTCAAAAACCTCTTGCCTGAATACATAACCGGTAATATTTTCTTCGTTTTCTGCGTATACGGGTATTCTGGAAAACATGAGGTACCCTTTGTTTTTCAGAAAATCCTTGAGCAGCGATTCTTCGTTTGCTTGTGCGATCACAACCCTTGGGGTCATAATGCTCTGTACTTTAACACCTTTGAGTTGAAGAAAATTCTGAATGATCTTCATTTCCTGTTCTGTAAAAATTCCTTCGCTTGCGCCCATAGAGGTGAGTACAGATATTTCTTCCCTGCTGGTAGAGTAATCTTTTTTATTACGGGAGATCACTTTGGTGATGACAGCCGACATCATGACCAATGGATAGGTGATCATGATCATGATCCTGATAATAACACTGGCAAATTTGCTGAGGTTCTTCCAATACGATGCCCCCATGGTTTTGGGGATGATCTCGGTAACCACCAGAATAAGCAAGGTGAGCAGACCGGATATGATACCAAATGCTGCTTCACCAAATACTTTGATCGCCTGTGCTCCCACGCCTGCTGCACCGATGGTATGTGCAACGGTATTGAGGGAAAGAATGGCGGAGAGGGGCTTGTCGATATTGCTTTTTAAAAGCAGAAATTTTTCTGCCCATACATTGCCTTCATTCTTTTTTACAACAAGATAAGAGTTGGGGGTGGAAAGCAGAACCGCTTCTGCTATGGAGCATAGAAACGAGAAAAACAAGGCAATGAATAAGTAAACAAGAAGCAGTGTCATTTTTTATGATTATTATTTAGCGTATGATCATAAAGTCAATTGTTTGAATTATGGTGTTCCGATTTAAGACTTGCCTGATAAAGGGAGCGTCAAAAAAAAACAGTGGGCGGTGCCTGAAAAACCCGGCGCCCCGGATTCCATCCGGGATGACAGTGTTTTGAAGGCAATCCCCAAAAACAAGTGGCGTTTCCAGCAAGCGTTAAAAACTATTTTCAGCAAAGATATGATCTTTTTGCATTGTTTGGCACTCTTTGCAGAATTACATTTCTTTGCTGATCACACCACCTTTGGCACTGTCAACCTTTACGGTAAAGTTTCTGCCACCTTCCACGATCCATTTTACGGTAACTGTTTCCATCCCGGGAATATTTTCTACTTCGAGAACCCCGGGGTTCACCTTTTGTTCCCTGTTGATGTTAAAATCTTTGTTGTCAACGATCATGCCTGCCAAAACCTTACCACCTTCCAGGCTGATGTAATCAGGTCTTTCGATTTTAAACTTCATATCGATACCGGCGTGCGTGGGGATGAGTCTTTTGTTTGCCACAACGGCAGTGATTTCGCGCAGGCCGCCCCCCAGGTCAGAGGAGGAAAACTCTGTGATCTCGAGTTGTGGCGTATGGTAGGCATGATACAACGTGAAAGCCATGTTTCGGTGTGCATCCTGTTCGAGCATAAAACCCGGGTTGATTCTTCCGAAATTCTTTTTAAAACCACCGATCTGAATTTCACCAAACTGGGGGTGATCATAATCCTGCCAGGGCACAAAAGCATCTTCAAAGAGGATATGCTTATCGAATTTGTATGCTTCTTTCTGCGATCCGAACCACCCTTCGGGTTGATTGTGAAACAGCAGGTAGCTGGTGAACAGTTCGTTGGTAAATGTAAAAATACCTCTCATCATATGAAACCAGTCGATTTGTCCACCATAAACCACGTACAGGTCTTTGTAGAGGGTCATGTAGCGGTAACCCGGGATGAGTTCATCGCCCAGTTCGCCCAGCGCGTCATAAACACGCACGTCGGGTTGAAGATAATACTGCGCATCTTCTGCCGATCCGGGTCCTCTGAGCAGCATACCACCTGTGTTATGGTAGGATTGTGCACCGGCAATGTTGGGATGGTTGAGGACAAAATCGCGTACCGCCCTGGTTTCAGGCAATGAAAAAGGGTATCTGTAAGCGCCTCTTTGCACATAATCGGGTTGCCAGTTCCACCCCCAATCGCGGTTGGGATCATAATACCCTGTCCTGTCATCTGTAATCTCCCCATCACCATCGTTGTCGACCGATTCTGCTCCCAGCAGTTCCCATTGGCCAAACTCACCCGGATCAACCCTTATCATCCTTCTGTTATCTTCCGGGTCTTCTTTCCATTGCCCCATGGGGTTGCGTCTTCTCATTTGTGTGATATGTCCGTCGCCGTTGAGATCATCAAATCCGTCTTCATCAATTTTGCCATCACCATCATCATCCACGGGCAAGGTACCACTGCGCGGGGTGCTTACCGTATTGGGTTCTTTCATGTAATTTTCCCTGCCATCAGGATTGGTAACCGGGGCAATATAAAAAACCTTTTCATTGAGCAACCGGGTGATGAAAGGGTTTTGGTTGTAGTTCTCAAGCAAATACCAGGCGGTGTAAACCGATACTTCCGCTGCTTGTATTTCATTGGCATGAATGTTTCCATCAATATAGAAGCCGGGCTTTTCCTGGTGGGGTTTATTTCTTTTGTTGGTGACAGTGAGCATCCAGATATCTCTTTCTTCGTAGCTCTTTCCAATAGATTCAACGCTGATCAGGTCGGGATATTCACTTTCCATTTGCTGATAGATCTCATACAATCCCTGGTTGGTATAATACCGGTTCCAGCTGATCTCAACCCTGGGGTTTACCGGGCTGCCGGGAGCCTTAAAAAATTTTTCCGTTAACAGTACCTCTTTTTGCTGGGCAAAAACAGATGTGCAGATGAGATAAATCAGGATAAATATGAAATGTTTGCTCATTATTTTTGATTTTTATGGGTTGATAATCTGTGTTGTATTCTGAAGTCGACCATTGCAGGGTCTTTTTTTGTAAGTTTTTTCATTGCTTTGCGATCCAGGCATCTGTCAACAGCATACGACTTTTGTTGCATTTGCCTGTACCGTGACATATTTTTTTATTCATGTCGGGAGTGATGAATCAGGGTTTGAGTTTTTGGGTTTATAAATCAATACTGATTTCTTTGAATCCGGTTGATTCAGAGCCGGCTTTCAGTATCAGCGTTCCTTTGCCCTGAATCAGCCAGGATCTTTCAACACTGCTATGAGCATCAATGGCATCTGTTATCTCCTGCGTTCTGCCACTTACGATCTTTTGATTTTTACCGGGTTCAATCGTTACAACTGTTTTCTGCACCCATCTGATCTTTTTGCCGGTTTGCGAAACGGTAGGGAAGCTGCCTGTGTTGGCAATATCAGCCGTAACCCGGAAAATATCCTTGCCCGGTCTTTCGGTTTTCAGGTTGAGGATGTTTGTTTGGGGACGCAAAGAGGCCACCTCCAGCATAAATTCGGTATGTTTCAACCATACAGAGTCTATGAGACGGGGTGGTGGATTTTGGGCGGAGAAGGGGACCATACCACCTACTTCCACATTCTTTTCCGGAAAATCGGGATGCTCTATGCTTGTCCAGGGTACAAACACATTCTGTAACTGCTTCTCTTCTGCCCATTTCAGGAAATTTACTTCTTTGGAAGGATGATTTTGCCCTTCCTCTTTTTTTTCTGCTGAGGGCGCTTCCCAAACCGGGGTAGAGAAACTAAACCTTCCATAATGATAATAAGCCCACTGAAAAGCGTCTCCATCACTTCCGGCGGCCGGTTGGGGTGCCAGGTCGTTTACATGTTTGTTGTATAAATGACTGATCCGTTCATTGATTTCCACATCTTTATCCGCCCAACCGGTCTGTATTCTTTCCGGGGCTTTCTTTTTATCTGATTTCAAGGCCTGACTAAGGTTGTTGGCCTGGGAAAAGGAAATAACTGCAAAAACATTTTTGGCATCAAAAAGGAAATCAGCAAGAGCTTTTGATTCTGTTTCTGAGATGGCATGATGTCCTGCCCCTTTGGAAAAGGCGGGGTATTGGAAGCTGAAGTTTTTGCTGATCATCACTCCCTCTTCTCCGTCTTCGTTGAATTCACCATCTTTGTCATCATCCCATCCCTCAGAAAAAACATGGTATTGTCCTTGTTCACCCTTTTCAGGTTTTGCCTTTATCATGATCCTGTCATCTTCAGGATGTGTGATCCATTCACCTTCCGGGTCTTCAACTCTTATCAGGGTTATCATTCCATCGTTGTTCATATCGTTGGGTGGGTCTTCACCGGTTTTGCCGTCGCGATCAAGGTCGGTGGGATTGGCATTGCCTTTTCTTTCGTAGCGCAGCGGGGCAAAATACTGTTCTCTTGCATCGGGGTTGAGGTCGGGGAAGATGTAAAAGGTTACCGAATCCATGAGGTTTGCGACCTGTTCATCTGCCGATCGTGATAAAATATTCTCAGCAAATTGCAGCGCCATTTCACTTCCCACCAGATGGTCCCCTTCCGTGTTGGCAACCAGGGCAATGGCAGGGCGGTTTTCCGTGTCGCCTTTTCCGAGGGTGATTACCCAAAGGTCTTTTCTGCCTGATGTTTTAGCAAGAGACCGCTGTTTTATCCAGCCCGGATAGGCTTCCGTCAGTTGTTGAATTCTTTGCCCCATCTGCTCATGGTTTGAATAGTCTTCGTTCTGGATACCAAAGGTGGAATGTTGCTGGTTGCTTTCTTTCTCCATTGCAGCGCCCGTTTGCGAAACAGCAATTACGAATACCAGCAGGAAACCGAATGTTCTGGTCATTTTGTTTGTTGTTTTATGAGTATATAAGAAAAATCCGCATGAAAGAAACCATCAAAACCTTTGGCTAGTTCATCTGTAAATCTGCTAAATGCTTGAAAAAGCATCTCCACCCCAAAACACAGCAGGGCGGTCTTCTGAAAAAATGCCACAGGAAAAAGGATCTTTTTCATGATAGTTTCATGCCAGGTACAACAACTGGTTTTGTGTTTTCCTTCATTTTTCGGTAAAAAGCGAAAGGCGAAACCCTGAAAAGAATGACGGGTTCGCTTAATGCCGCTCCAAAAGTATTGATTTCTTTAAAAAGAGGGTCAATTCAAGATGATTTTTTTCAAAAAAAACATCCACATTCGTTAGAAACTTTAAGATTTCCCCCTCATGAATCAATCTTCACGGAATTCATTAATTTTTCTGAAGAAGGGAGATCGGTTTCAGAGCGGCACTGCTTATTCTACCCGGCAGCAGTCGTGATAAAAGTTTGACACATTTCTGATCGGGTCAGTTCGCTGATGCTTTGAAGAATGATCCTGCCATTTGAACCCTCCTGAACCACCCATAGAAAAAGCCCGTTACTCATATTTTAAAGATTCCACCGGATCAGCAGATGAGGCGATCCGTGCCTGAATGAAAACAGCCAGAAAGGCGGTGAAGAAAGCTGTGAAAATGCCGGTAAGAAAGGGCAAGATACCCAGGTTGGTATGATACGCAAATCCACTGAGCCAATCGGTCATAAAATAAAATGCCAATGCAGTGGCCAATGCCGAGGATATGATCAGTAAAGGCATGAACTCTTTGCCGATAATGAGAAAGATGTTCCACAGATTACCACCCAGTACTTTTCTGATGCCTATTTCACGCGTACGCTGCTCAACAGAATAGGCACTGAGCCCGTATATTCCGATAAACGCTATGATGATGCAAATGGTAGCAAATACCCCGAAAAAAACACTGAGGATTCTTTGTGAGTTGTACATGCTTTTTATTACATCACGAAAAAAATAGGCGTCGATGGGGTATTCCGTCTGGAATGTACTCCAGGTTTGTTCAATTTTTTCCATGGTTGCTTTATGATCTCGTTCGCCGATTCTTACCATCAGGTAATTTCCTGATTGGGTCATGGGGTAAAAGACCATGGGTTCGATAGGTTTGTGCAAAGAGGTATAGTGGAAATCTTTTACCACACCAATAACTTTCCGGTCGTTGGATGTGGTGCCATCAGGAAATTGATACCCCTGTGAAATGGATTTTCCGATGGGATTGATCATGCCAAACTCTTTTTTTGCTGCTTCATTGATGATGATCGCCTGGGTATAATCCGATTGGTTTTGTGGATCGAAAAACCGCCCTTCACTCATCTTTACACCCATAAAATCCAGAAAATCTTCAGGTACCTGCACCACGTTTGCAGAGTGGATGGTCACACCCTGCTCATTTTCCACATCCATGGAGTTGTAAATATTTACAATAGAAGGAAGGAAATTGGATACGATCGTGTTGCTTACCTGCGGGATTTTGAGGAGTTCGTTTCGCAGCACTTCGGCTTTTTGCCTGGAAGCATCATCACGCAATTCGATAACCACAATATTTTCTGATTGAAATCCAAGGTCTTTTTGATTGATAAACTGAAGTTGCTGAATTACAATGATGGTGGCAGTGATCATAAACACTGAAACAGTGAATTGTAATATGATCAGTGCTTTTTTAAGGATCAGTTGTTCGCCCCGCAACCGGTGCTGCAGCACTTTAAGTGGAGAGAAGGAAGAAAAGTAGAATGCAGGGTACATGCCCGATATCAATCCCACAAAAAGCATTACACCAAGAAATATGAGAAGTATTTCCGGATCTCTGATGTAATTTCTTGCCAGTTCCACGCCCATCAGATCGTTGATAAAAGGAATGGACATTTCCACCATAAGCAAGGCGAGCATAAATGATATAAAAGCAAACAGGATCGATTCTGTGAAAAACTGCCTGATCAGATCATTTGACGTAGCACCTAATACTTTTTTGATCCCTATCTCTTTGCTTCGTTGATTAAAACGGCTAATGGAAATATTGGCGTAATTGATGGACGCCAGAACGAGTAAAAATATGGCGATGGTAAAAAAAATGACAATTGTCAGCGGACTCATCATGGTAACGGTGCCGGTGGAGGATGTCATTTCGTAAGCCAGTTTCGATTTCAGGTGAATGTCGGCAATGGGTTGAAAGATCAGTTGAATGTCATCAAAAAAATCCAGGTTACCGATATGACTTTCATAGAATTCGTACCAGTCTTTCTCCAGAAATTCTTCGGGGTTAAAGTTATCCGTGGTTTTAACATACGCCCAAATGAATCTGCTTCCAAAGTTTTGGTTAAGGATTTCCCATGTAGCCCCATGCATCAGACTGGCAGATAGCAAATGATTGAGGCGTGGCATAGTAGACATGGAGAACAATCCGCTAAAACGCATATGACTGTTTAGCGGTGTATCGTTGATCACCGCAGTAACTTTAAAATTTCCCGCACCTTTGAGTGATATCATTTTTCCTACCGGATCGATATCGCCAAAATATCGTTTTGCCATGCTTTGGGTCATCACAAAGGAAAAGGGTTCTGTGAGTGCGTTTTCCTTTTGACCGTAAATAAAATCGAACTGGAAAAAATCGAAAAACGATGAATCTGCGGCAAATACACCATCTTCATAAAATTGCTTGTCTTCGTATTCATAGATCAGATCTCTGAAAAAATGATTCACGGCAAATAATCTCAGGAATGCTGTAAAATCGGGCAGCTGCTCTACCAGCAAAGGACCCATGGGTACTGAATTAAGGGCAACACGACTTTTTTCTCCCGAAATGACCATTTCTGTACCAATGCGGTAGGTGTTCTCATGGTCAGGATGGTATTTGTCGTAACTGTTTTCAAATCTCAAAAACAGAAAAATCGCGATGGATGCCGCCATACCTATTGATAACCCTAAAATATTGAGAAAAGAGTATTTTCTCTCCTTGATTAACCGACGCGAAACGATTTTGAAATCCTTTGATATGTTCTGTAACATTTCTGATGGTGAATTTTGGTGACTTGATGATTTGCTGGTTGAACTGATGGTTTTTTTGACAACCCTGCTTTTAAACCCTGGTTATGTATGCCTGCAGGGAAAAGAAAAACAAGACCATGAATTTTGGTTAAAAATACTTCATCTTAGAATAAACGCATAACCAATGAAACAAAAAAACTGATCAAAATTAAAATAAGAAAAAACATGTTGTAAAAGATTTGTTTTGAAATTAATTTTTAAAACCGGATGCAAAAGATCCTTATGAGATGAAGAAGCAATATCAATTTATGTGCAAAAGAGCGTAATGTTCGTTATATCAGAACTATGGGTGTGTTGCTGAAAGATGTTTTTTTTCCATTTGTTATAAATTCGGACAAAAGGTGTACATTTTCGGACACAGGCATACTTGTGAATTTTTTTGATTTCGCAACAATCAGATATTTCTGTGTATTGGCTTTTCTCAGGAGCATACAAAGGGAAAATCTGTCAGGATATTGCTTTTTTTCAGACGATTCCATTGAACGTTTTCTGGTGAAGAAACCAATTCATTCATATCTAAATCTGTTGTAACATGAAAAAATATAGTTTGTTTTTGTTTTTATGTGTGATGATCACAATGGCCTCCTGTTCCGAACAGACAGAATCTCCAACCTTGGATACAGGAAATAATTCTTCCTCTGATTGGCTGATCCCGGTTGATGACGTATTGGATGGAGGACCGGGAAAAGATGGTATACCTGCCCTCAGCGACCCTGAGTTTATTGATGCCGCTGATGCAACCTATCTCCTTCCAGGTGATCTGGTTCTGGGTTACAAAAATGGTGATGATGTCAGAGCTTATCCTCATCGCATCCTCAATTGGCACGAAATAGTCAATGACAATATCGACGGAGATAAATTGGCCGTGAATTATTGCCCGCTTACCGGAACAGGTATTGCCTGGGACAGGGTTATTGACGGCAACGAAACCACTTTTGGTGTATCGGGTTTGTTGTACAATACGAATCTGATCCTTTACGACAGGGAAACCGACAGTTACTGGTCGCAGATCAGGCAGGATGCAGTGCATGGTGAGCATATGGGTACCCAAGCCGAAACGGTTCAGCTGGTGGAAACAACCTGGGAAAACTGGCAACTGATGTATCCTGAAACAAAGGTAGTGAGCACACAAACGGGTTTTTCACGCGATTACAGCCGGATCCCTTACGGGGATTATTCCACCAACCACGATTTTTTTCTTTTTCCCTATTCACCAGAGGACGATCGTTTGCCCAACAAAGAGAGGGTTTTGGGTGTGATCATAGAAAATCAGGCAATCGTTTACCGTTTTAACAATTTTGAAGAAGAGGTAAGTCTTATGCAAAACGCTTTCAGAGGTCATCAGATCCTGGTGGCAGGTAGTCAGTCCCTCGGTTTTATGTCCGCTTTTATCATCACCGAAAAATTCAGGAATCTTGACTTCACTCCCTCATCTTCAAATCCCGATAAAAGTGTGGTTATGACCGATGATGAAGGAAACCTATGGAATGTTTTTGGGGAAGCCATCAGTGGTCCCCGGCAGGGTGAACGTTTAAAAGCAGCCAATGCTTTTGTCGGGTTTTGGTTTGCCTGGGGCGCCTTCTATCCCAACCCGGTCATTTATCAGGAGTGATCCTGCGGCAAACCATTTGAAGATATCTCCGGTGATTCTTTTTAACCTCCGGATCGTTATCGTTTTTCTGTTTTTAGTGTCGTTCATGGTATTTGATTTGCCCTTGTAACTTATTGATCATTTGTATGGGTAATTTGCAATCACCGAAGTTTATCAGTAAACTCCGGTGATTTTTTTGTTTGTGCCTGTTTTGTAGTAATTTTACCGTTTATAAAACCTGAAAAACCAACAAACGAAACAAAAAGCGTATGAAAACAGCCATCATTGCCGGTGCCACTGGTCTTACCGGTAGTCACCTCAGAGAATTACTGCAAAATAATCCGTATTATGAAAAAGTGAAAATCCTTGTCAGAAAACCACTTGATGTTTTTCACGAGAAACTCGAGCAGGTAGTTTTTGATTATGAGCATCCTGACAAGGAGCTCATCAAAGGCGATCATGTATATTGCTGCTTAGGCACCACCATCAAAAAAGCAGGATCAAAAGAAGCTTTCAGGAAGGTTGATTTCGATTATCCTTTGCAGTTGGCCGAATGGTCTATCACCAACGGAGCCAGCCGTTATGCACTGGTTAGTGCCATGGGTGCCTCCAGAAATTCATTCTTCTTTTACAACCAGGTGAAGGGAGATGTGGAAGAGCAGTTAAAAAAATTTCCCTTTGAAAGTATTTTTATCATGCGCCCTTCCATGATCCTGGGAATAAGGGATGAATTCAGGTTTGGAGAAGAAATGGGGAAACTTCTGATGAAACCCATGCAGCCACTTTTCCCCAAAAATCTTAAAAGCATTCATGCTTCGCAGATCGCCCATTGCATGATGGAGAAAATGACCGGCGAAGAAACGGGCACGCACACCATTTTATCCGGAGAAATGCAAAAATATCCGGTTCATAAAAATAAACCTGCTTAATCTGCTGCTATGCAGTGGTTTATGTGAGCGAAAGAGAAAACAGGTGTTTTATTCCGTATGTTTAAACGATTAAATTCTTACTTTTGACGAAAAATATTTTATATGGCAAATAAAATCATGGATCCCATTGGCCGACTGATGGGATTACGTTACAAATCACATCCCTGGCATGGGGTGGAAATAGGTAAAAATGCACCCGATATTCTTACCTGCTTTGTGGAAATGGTCAGTACCGATACGGTAAAATATGAGGTAGACAAAGAAAGTGGTTACCTCAAGATTGATCGACCGCAAAAATACTCCAATGTGCTGCCCGCCATGTACGGTTTTATTCCCCAGACCTTATCCGGTAAACGAACAGCAGAGTTTGCTGTGGAGAAAAGCGGGAAAACCGACCTTATTGGTGATGGCGACCCGCTGGATATCTGCATTCTGACAGAAAAATCCATTTCGCATGGCGATATTCTTGTAGAGGCAACACCCATAGGAGGATTCAGAATGATAGACAACAACCAGGCAGATGACAAGATCATTGCCGTGCTGAAAGATGATGCCATGTATGGTGCAATGACAGATCTTTCCGAATGCCCCGAACCCGTGGTGGAAAGATTGAAACATTATTTTCTGACCTATAAGGATCTGCCCAATACAAAACTTGATGTGGAGATCACACATACATACAATTCTGATGAAGCAAAGGAGGTTATTCGCAGAACAATTGAGGATTATCGCATTAAGTTCGAAAACCTCGATAGTTTGCTCTCTTCCGTATGATGGTACTTTTCGTACTTTTTGATCAGAATTGACAGGAAATATTAAAACAGGCACCTTTACCCGGCAGAATTGCAAACCCGGTTGTTAGGTGCTGTTTTTTTTGTCCGTTTTTATGGATGTGAGGTATCACCCATCCTATGAAAGAACCCACTGCTGCCCCCATCAGGATATCGGTTGGGAAATGCTGCCCCGAGCTGTATTTCAGATATCCCGCCGAAGCAGCCAATGCCAGCGATCCGCCCCATACCCAGTATCTGTATTCCGATTCCGGGAAAAAAGTGTCGTATAGTTGGGAAGAAAAAACCGCCCCGGCAAATGCCATGGTTGTGGTGCGCGAAAAAAAGGATTCGCGTGCCCGCAGTTCCATTTTTTTCTCAACAGAAAAGTCTGGATTGTAAACAAAAGGGCGCTCGCGCGGGAAAGCGATCTTTGTGATCTGCGGAAGGGTGGCTGCCCAAATAACTGTTTGTGCTGCCATCACAGAGATCGCCCAACCGTTCCGGCGTGCCGTTTCCGAAAACAGCAGGGGGATGCCTCCACCAAAAGCAGCAATCATGGCATAGTCGGCAAAAGATTCCAGATCTCCTGCACTTTGCCGTGTGGCAGACCTGTCGAAGCCATTAACAGACTGCGGGTCTGCCATGTTTATATCATGTAGCGACAATGGCGCGTTGTCATCCACCAGCACGTAAACCGTTAGTGCTGTTGCAACACCACTTGCAAGTATGGCACCGTCGGTGACGGGTTTCACCTGAAACTGACCTTTTAGATGGACAGATATGCTACTCAACAACAAAAAAAAGATTATTTGCTTCATGTGATCATGATTTTTAGTTTTTTGATAATCAGCGTTATCTGTTTTGTTTGCAACCCATCGTGTCACCCCTGTGCGTCTTTTGCCCTGCAACGCACCGGGTTCAGGCGATCGCACTTTTTAACAGAATCAAAAGCCTTCTGCTTTAACAGATGGAAAAACCGTTTATTTGTATTCCAGCCAGGCAGTTGCCATACAATCGGCATTGGTTGCAAAGCGTATCCATCTTGCTTCAAAAGCATCGGGAAATTCATAGGCAAAGATCTCATTCTGATCAACGGTTATTTCCTTATAAACCATCCACGGTCCATGCCCGGCTGGTTGGGTTTCTATGGTGAAAGTAACAGGTTGATCATGTTTGTGCGAAAGGAAAAGTCTTTTTTCGTCGTAAAACCCGATCAGGTAAGGGTCTGAAACTTCGTTTTCTGCCACCTGTGAATCTTTCCAGGGGCCGCCCACTCCGGTTGGTTTTCCGAGTTTCCAGAGATCATCGATGGCACCGGCCCAAAGGGTTACTTTTTCATCTTCCGATGTGATGAGATGTTTGTTGGTTGCATGATCAGGTTGACTTTTTGCGTCAATCCCTGTCATAATGATCAAACCGCGATAGGAGGCATAGTCGTGAATACGGTAAGCATGTGAAGCAACCGGTCGTATCTTTGCATATCCATCGGCATTTTCTGCCGGAAGTTCGTAAAATGTACCGTGGCAATTGAAAAGATCGCGTTCGGTTGCTACTTCCCTGCAAATGCGCAACGAGCCCCCATCGGTAAGATCAGTGAATTCGTTGGGCCCTTTGGGTATTCTCCATCTTCTTCCTGCATCATCAATGATCAGTACCGATGCATCATCAACAGTTACCACCTCTTTCGGTATGGCAAATTTTTCGCGGATAAGATCTGCTGTGGCCGGGTCATCTTTTCTTACCAGGTTCATTTCTCCATCCAGTTCATAATATCCGATCTCTTCTGTTTGGTTGCCTGTGAAATTTTTTGCCAGTATACCAAGTGCTCTTCTGTTGTCGGGCAATCCGTAAAGCAAACCGCCCACCGCTTTGTTTTGATCTGCCCGTGCCAAGCCGCTGAACATACCATCTGGAGTGGTGCCTCTTTTCTCGTTACCTGAATAATTAAACTGAACGGTTGCCATCGTTTCCCTGTTGCTGATCACCCTGATCCATTCTGCATCCTGATATTCTGATAAGTCAACGGACACGGACGCGCCTGCAGGGATAATTTCTTCCCAGATGGTTTCCCATTGATTACCCCCGTTTTTGTCGGTTTGTAATTCAAAACGGGTTCTTTGATCACCATGGTTGCTCACCCAGCACCATTTCTGATCCCATCCTGCAAAAAGAAAAGGTTCTGAAGGGATTCCGGCAGTTGTTTTTTCTTCCATCCAAACAGCTCCTGAGGCGGTAGCAGTGCCCAATTGGTCTGGTTTTTCGGGAGAAGTGAACCAGAGATTTGAGTTTGACTGTCCCGGGCCTTCAATATTTCCTTTGGCACTTCTTTTATTCAGGAACTCTTTTTCAGCAGAATCGTCGCATCCGAAAACAATCTGATCTTTCCAGCGTGTAAAATCACCAATCACTTTCAGGTAAGCCGATCTGGGTCTGATGCCAGCAGTATTTTCAGCAGAGAATGTTGCGGGGAATTTCCAAAACATACCATGCATGGTCATCAGATAATCAGGGTTTTGCGGAGTGCCCACATCACGTATTCTGGGCCATTCGGTATTCCATCCATGAGCGCCATCATAGGTGTGGCTTGCTTTAGGCAACCGGTAGAAGTGCCATTCTCCTGTATCCCTCACCCCTAAAATGAGTGATTTATGATCCCAGCCAGTTGCCCATATGGGGTCTGTGGCAGGATTTTGATTGCCTTTGATGCCGCCGGGTCCGGTCACTTCCACGAACTGATCGCGCCGCACAACCGTCCAGTCATCACCATCCCATTCTGCCAAAACTCCTGCCGGGATATCAAATTTCCTGAGTGCTTCTTCCCCTGCTTCTCCGTTGTTAGTATAAACCATCACCCCTTGCCCGGAATAGAGCCCTTTTCCATGCGCACCGGGAAGGTTGGCCAGCTGGGATTCGGGTATGCTTTCATCCGTGTCATTGATTCCGTTGAGATCGCGGTATAACATGCGAGGTTCTAAGGTGTGCACATCCACTTCATAAAATCCTTCCTCCATGGTTCCATACAGTATTTTGTTTTCCGGATCAGTCAAATGACGTGCATTGCCAGTGTGCCTGCCGGGCATTTCTTCATAGGAGATGACCCTTACATTACCGGTTGAATCAATGGCATATGGTCCGATAAACAGTTGATTGCTTTCCTTGTGGATCATTCGGTTGGCAGGAGTTCCTCCAATGCTTTCCGGGCGGGTGATGATTTGCAGGTCATTCGTGATCTGATAGAGTTTGTCGCTCGACCCGTAGGGTAGGTGAGGGCCATACGTGATCACCCATAAGTTGCCTGCCCATGGCACTACAGCGCCTGTTCCGCATTCACCCTCCTGGTTGTAGTAGGCCAAATGCGGATAAATACCGCTGATATTGAGGGGTTGATCATTTTCCTGTTTATCAGAGGAGGAGCAGGCCGAAAAAAGCATCAGAAAGAGAATCAATAATGATGCAAAACCGGTACAGTTTTTTTGTTTGTTGGAATTGGTCATCGAAGTGGCTTTCATAAATAAATGATTTCAGTTAACAGAAAAATATATGTTATTTATTATTATATTATAAAAAGTTGTGTGTGAAATTTTTCATGTGCCAAAATGCGAATAAATCTTTGTAAAGCATGCAAGATATTTAACAAATATTTTTAAAAGGGTGCCTGCAGGTATTTGATCATTCAGATGTCTTTTTCGAGTTTAAACATTCTTCCGGGCATGGGTCTTACAATGCCTTTGAATTCAAGATTGAGCAAAATGGATGATGTTTTACTAAAAGAGAACCCGGATTGATTGAATATCCAATCGAAAGAAGTTTCTCCATTGTTTTTCAACAGGTTGGTGATCACTTTTTCATCATCATCCAATTCAATAAACAATTGCTGCTGTCCGCTGTTTTTTTTGCTGTTTTCGGGTTCCCATCGCATAATATATTCAATATCTTTGGCTGTATCTACCAAAAAAGCTTTGTTGGATTTGATGAGCATATTGCATCCCTGGCTGTAAATGTCGGTTGTTCTTCCGGGAACAGCAAACACATCACGGTCATAGGAATTGGCAATATTGGCGGTAATAAGGGCACCGCCGGTTTTGGCGGCTTCGATCACGATCAGGGCATCAACCAGCCCGGCAATGATCCGGTTTCTTTTGGGAAAATTTTCCCTGTCGGGTTTGGTTTGGGTTACAAAATCCGAAAGAAGTCCACCATTTTCGTTGATCATTTGTGTGGCCAACTGATTGTTGAGGGGCGGGTATATGCGGTCGAGTCCGTGTCCCAGAACGCCAACGGTTTGCAGGTTGTTTTGCAGAGCCCCTTTATGTGCCCTTGCATCAACACCATAAGCCAAACCACTGACAATAACCGGGGAATATTTTTTCAGACCCTCCATGATCTCGTCGCATTTGGTTTTGCCATATTCGGTAATGCTTCTGGTACCCACAACAGCGATCATCCTGCGGGAGTTAAGTTCCACGTTGCCTTTTAAAAAAAGAAGTATGGGTCCGTCATCGCAATGTTTTAATCTTTCGGGATATCCTTTGTCGGTGTAAAAAAAAGTTTTGATCTTATTTTTTTGGATAAAGTGTATCTCTTTTTCAACACGATCGTACTGGTTAAAGTTTCTTACCGCACGGGCCAAATGTTTTCCGATACCGGGAATTTTGAGCAGAGCTTGTTCCTTTTCCTTAAAAACACCCTCGATCCCACCGCAATAAGAGATCAGTTTTTTGGCATTGATGCCACCTATACCCGGCATCATGGTCAGAGCAATCTGGTATTTCAACAGGTCATCCATCTCCTTATCAATTTTAATCTTTACAACGAAATGATCGGCAGGCAAATATAAATTCATTTTTTTGAATAAACGGTAAAAACAAGGTTACTTTTTCGGAAGTTTCTTTTCTACCCCTGCCAGCGGTGAATCTTATTCTACAGACCCGTTGTTAATTCAGAAGCGAGATCATGGAAATACAATGTTATTATCCGTTAAAATTTATCCTGGTGAATTTTCTTAAAAACAATTGTGTCTTCAATTTTTTACCTTTATATGGAAAGCATACCGGGCAAGTAATGTTATCGTTGAAAATTTGCCACCCTGAGAATATTATTTCCCGGTGTTATTGCTCTTTTTTTCAAAAAAAGGCAGATCATGATGAATGATCAGGGTGGTGTTACAAACCTAAAAACTTACAACTATGGAATATCGAAAAATTGGAAATTCAGACCTGGAATTGTCTGTTGTAACTTTTGGCGCCTGGGCTGCCGGAGGATGGATGTGGGGTGGAACAGAACGCAAAGATGCCGTGAAAGGTATGCTGGCCGCTTTTGACAATGGCGTTACCTCCATTGATACTGCTCCTATTTATGGTATGGGTGTAAGTGAGGAGATCGTGGGAGAAGCCCTGAAACAATTGCCCCGTGATCAGGTGCAGGTACTCACCAAATACGGATTAAGATGGGATCTTTCCAGGGGAGAATTTTATTTTAGCAGCCAGGATAACAACGGAAAGCCGGTGGATATTTACAAACATGCTTCCAGGGAAAGTGTTCGAAAAGAGTGCGAAGACAGTTTGAGAAGATTGGGTACAGACTACATTGATCTATACCAGATCCACTGGCCCGATGCATCTACCCCTATTCAGGAAACCATGGAAACGGTGGCAGAATTGCAAAAAGAAGGGAAAATAAGATATGCCGGAGTTTGCAATTACAACCTCGATCAGTTTAAAGAAGCGTTGCACTATATTGACCTGGTTTCAGATCAGGTGAAATACAACATGATCAATCGCACGATTGAAGATGATCTTGTTCCCTATCTGATAGAGAAACAAAAATCGGTGGTGGCATATAGTCCGATGGAGCGGGGTTTGCTTACCGGCAAGATCAAACCGGGTCATAAGTTTGCAGAGGGCGATCACCGGGCAGGAAATCCGGTTTTTGAAGATAAAAATATCAGAAAAGTACAGGATTTTCTGGAAAAAATAAAACCCATTGCCCGGGCAAAGGATGCTACATTGGCACAATTGTCGGTAAAATGGGCAGTTTCACAACCTGGTATCACCATAGCGTTGGTAGGTGCCCGCGATGCGGAACAATCGGTGCAGAATGCCAAAGCTGCTGATGTAAAACTATCTGATGATGACATAAAATTTATCAATGCTGAACTCGAAAAACTCCATTTGGATACCTAAAAAAAACAAACCCCTTGCTTTTGAAAAGCAAGGGGTTCTTTTTTAGTATCATTTCCGGATTTAGGTCAGTCCACCCAATCGGGCGTATGGCCAAATTTTCCGGTGAAAACCATTTCGTTTAATCCGATCCGTTCCCGCTCAGATCTCTCCATAGACTGGAAACTTTCCTCTTCCAGCACATGAGGTTGGCCTTTATACCCGAGGGCAAAAGCAGTAAGTACTTCATATTCTTCGGGTACATCAAATAGTTGGGCCGCTTTTTTACTATCGAATCCACCCATCTGATGCATATAAAGTCCCTCTTCGGTTGCCTGGAAAGTAGCATAGGCAATGCTTTGTCCCACATCATACTGAAAAACTTTGTTGGGTCTGTTTCTTTTTGTTGATATAGTTTTTCCTACCGTAATGCCGAGAACAGGTGCCAGTTTGGCCCAAATCTGATTAAATTCCACCAGTGTTTCCATAATTTTATCCCATGTTGGATCGCCTTTCATCCCAATGATGAACCTCCAGGGTTGTTCGTTGCTACTTGAGGGCGCCCATCGTGCAGCATCAAATATTCGCTGTAGTTTTTCCTTTTCAACCATTTGGGGCGTAAAAGACCGGGGGCTCCATCTTTTGATGATGATGGGATGGAGTTGTAACTTTGTGTTCGCTGGTTTATCCATTTTCTAATATTTTATCGGTTTTTTTTAATGTAATGTTCGTTGCATGTTTTCCATTCTACTTAACACCGGGGAACCAACATTGTTGAAAATGATTGTAACAGATGTGCAGAGGCATGATGATGAATAAGGGATACCAAATCAGTCGGGAAAAAATAAGAGCACCACACAACCCGGTTTCGTGAAGATTGATGGACGATCTGCCGAACCGTACTATTCGTTTATGACAGGCAAATGCCGTGGAGTTTTTTTCTAAAAATTGAAAATATTTTTCTAAAATCTACTATCTTTATGCCGTATTTAATCGTGGAATGTATGATAACAGCCGGGATAATAGATGATGAACCCAAGGTGGCCAATGGTTTAAAAAAAATCATAGAAAAATATTTAAACAAGAAACTGCGTGTAGTATTTGTAGCAGGATCGGTAAAAGAGTCGGTTTCGCTGATCAATATGTATAAGCCAGGCATCATTTTTCTGGACATAGAAATGCCTGACGAAAACGGATTCGAGTTATTCAGACATTTTGAAAACCCCGGATTTAAGGTGGTCATTACAACCGCTTATAAGGAGTATGCCATTAATGCCATCAAACATTCGGCAATCGATTACTTGTTAAAACCCATCAATCATGTTGAGTTGTTTGAATTATTGAAAAAAATTGAAAAACAGGAACAAAACAAGCAATTCCGTTTTCAGGTCGAAACCCTGGTTTCAAATCTGAACAACAGCAAAGAGGCAGTATCTAAAATTGCATTTCCTACTCATACAGGTATTGAATTTGTAAAGGTAAATAACATTGTATACTGCCAGGCGGAGAACTCATATACAAACATACACACCAATCTGAATGAAACCCTGTTGGTAACCAAAACATTAAAGACGGTTGAGGAATTGCTTCCCGTGAATCTTTTTATCAGAACGCATAAATCCTACCTGGTCAATAAAAATTACATCAAATCTTATAGTCGTGCAGGCGGAAGTGGAATTATCCTGGAAAACGGACTATTATTACCGGTTTCATTAAGCAAAGCCAGAGAGGTGGTTGCTTTGCTTATCAAAGATTAGAACCATGTGGAAAATCAACCTGTTACAGTGTTTGCTCTTTTTCTTTGCCCTACATTCCTCCGGGCAGACAGGGTATTCGCGGCATTTTACCATGCAGGATGGTTTGCCCAGCAACAAGGTAAGGGTTATCTTTAAAGATTCCAGAAATATGATGTGGATAGGTACCGATGCGGGTTTAAGCATCTACGACGGGCGCAAATTTACCCGTTTTTCTTTGCCACAGGATATGCATAGTCAGCAGGTTTGGGCCATAGAGGAAGACCCTGATGGTCATATGTGGTTTGGTACTTTTGGAGGTGGTTTGCTGAAATATGACGGGCGTAATTTCACCGTTTTCAAGGCTCCCGATATCATCAACGATCATATCAGGGTTTTGAAGTACTCTCACCAATACGATTGTTTGTTGGTGGGTACCCAAATGGGATTTAGCAGTATATCCGATGATAATATATTTTCCTATTCCGCCAAAGAACCTAATGGTGAAAACTTCCGGGTGATGAGTTTTTTGGAAGATCGAACGGGGATTATTTTTCACACTTTTTCTGATGGGGCTTATCATTTCAACCCTCATGACCAGCAGTTGAGAATGGTGCCCGATGATTCACCCCTTTATGTAACTTCTTCATCCGCCACCTTTGTTTCAACACGGGGCGATACAGTTATCGGGGTTGGCAAAACAGGTCTCCGCATTGTGGGAAAAGATGGGGTGAAAGAGTTTGGTGATATCGGACAGGTGTTTGATATCAAAGAAGACAAGCGAGGAGTTTTGTGGATTGCCGCCTGGAGTTTCTATGATATGCCCGAACCGGGAGGGCTGTATACTTATGATGGGCAAACCCTGCGTTTTGAAAATGATTTGTGGGGTATGCAAGCAAGAATGTTGTTCGATATTTTTATCGATCCTGCCACGCAAACTGTTTTTGTAGCCTCTACCGATAATGGGTTTTATAAACTCATCAACAAAGGAATTGTCAGATATCCCGCCTCATTTTTCGGGATCGGCAATCTGGATATTTATGATTTACTCCTCTACGATAACAATCTTTGGATTACCGCTTATGACCATGTAATTTTTGGTACTCAGGAGAGGGGGTTTAACATTTTGGATCAGAATTATTTTGCACGCTCCGGGTTTTATCCTGGTCATTATTTTGATTCGCTTTACAACATACCCATGGGAAGATTTTTATCTATGTATGTGGATGCAGAAAACAACCTTTTTATTGGTGCCAACAGAGCATTGTTTAAAAAAACCGATGCTCAGCCCGGTTTGCAAAGGTTTCAGATCGGACCAAGGATGACGGAAAACTTTGTGGTTCTTCCTGATGGAAAGATGATTTCTGGTTCTGGAATTTTCAGGGTTGTTCAGAATATATATACTTTATCCCCGGATAACCTGGCAACAAAAAGTAATCCCAATCTCCCCAAATTGAGCAGCATAAACCAGGTCCTCTCCCGTGGCAATGAATTGTGGTTGATCAGTTCCTCTCATGGTTTGAGTCGGATGCAAAATGACGATTTTAAAATGTATCATAGCCAGCACCCCTGGTTGCCCCAAAACCTGAGCGCTGCATGTTTGGATGTAGATAACCATATCGTTGCAGGCAGCAACGATGGCAAAGTTTTGATTCTTGAAGGCAGTGATACTTTGTCTTTGATAACCCAGTTTGATAATACCAATGGTCTTACCGGTAATCAGATCCTTTGGTTGTTCAATGATTCTGGAAACCGGCTTTGGGTGGGCACCAACAGAGGCATCAATATTATCTCGTCAGATTCGATTGATGAAGGCAAAAAAGCCCATATCCGGTTTGTTAACGGAAGTGAAGGTTTGCCCGAATTGTCGATTCGCAAAGTCATTCAGGATCAGGAAGGGATCATTTGGTTGGGAGGGCAGGAAAACCTCATAAGAATTGATCCCGGGATTTTGCTGGAATCGACTTCAGATATCCAAAAAGTTGAACTTACCGGTTTCGATATTAATTTCAAAGAGATGAGATGGGACAGTCTTGAAGGATCAAATGTATGGCGCAATGTTCCAACAGAAAAAGTGATACTCCGGCACCAGCAGAATAGTCTTACATTCAGCTACACCACCGATAATGTTTTGAACCCTGAAAAAGTAATGTATTCTTACCAAATCGATGGATTTACCAAAGAACCTTCCCGATGGAGCAACACCGGCGAGGTTACTTTTTCTAACCTGCCACCGGGAGATTACACCTTACAGGTCAATGCTTTTAATCTGCATTCAGGGGTTAAGTACGAACCCCTCAGGCTAAAATTCAGCATTTTGTCGCCATGGTGGAAAACTTGGTATTTCTACACATTATTAATATTTTTTTTGATTCTGGTCATTCTTTTGGTGATGCGCTACCGGGTTTTGCGCATCAAAAAAACAGAGCAATTGAAACTGGCAAATGAAAAAAGACTCAACAGCATTCGAATACAGGCAGCCCAGGCGCAGATGAACCCACATTTTGTTTTTAATGTACTCAGCTCGATACAATGTTTTATGCTTGACAATGATATGGATTCAACCCTTGAATACCTCAACGACTTTTCCTCTCTGATCCGCACAACCATGGAAAACATGTCTGCAGAGACTATTTTACTTTCCGATGAGATAAATTATCTGCAGCGTTACATCAAAATGGAAAGTCTCCGGCTGGGTCATGATATGACTCACAGGGTTTGTCTTGGTCATAATTTGCTGCAAAAGAAGCTTCGTTTGCCCCCCATGATCGTACAACCCTTTGTTGAAAATGCCATCAAACATGGGTTGGCAGCAAAAAAGGGTCAACGGTTGCTATATCTCGGGTTTCATATTCAGGGAACCGCATTGCGTATAACTATTTGCGATAATGGAATTGGAATGCAGCACATTAAACAAACTCAAATTTTACCCAAAGTCCATGAATCCAGGGGGATAAAAAACACCTTCGAGCGCATCCGGTATTTTACAAGCAACTACAACGCGGATGAAACCGCCAAATTTGGCGTTATGATTAGCAACAGACAAAGAAATGGAAAAATAAAAGGGGTAAGGGTTGAGATAAAACTTCCCCTGATCAGCGAAAAAGCAGATAAGGATACTGTTTCATAGCAACATAGATCAAAAATTACACCTCCAACCGTTGTTGTTTTCTACCTGTTTGTTTCTACCTGAGTGATTGTTTCTCTTCGCTTTACGCATTTTTTTGGAAAGTGGGTGATCACAGAAACTTCGCCATGCTGATGATCGCTGTTAAAATCTGCGGTGATGGGCATTTGATGCAGGAATTCGTCAGCATCAAACTTTATCCGGCAGTGCGTTGCTCGTATTGCCATTGTCATGGTTCGGTTCATGATTTTGGGGAAATCATGCAAAGTGCAAATTTCTTTTTTTTTGCTTTACTGCCCCGGACTATCGTTTCACATGAAAAATCCTGTGTTTCACTAAATGGTTAAAATAGTAAAAAAAACCTTCTTTATCTTTGCTTAGAAAATAATTAACTCATTGATGCCAGGGACATAAACGAAGTGCTGAGGAAAAAAGATACATGAGGGGGGGACTGATTATCCGCCAGGGAGAATGGTAAACTGAGGACAGGGGAGCAGAAAAATGCTCCCCTTTTTTATGGGGATGCCACATTTTTTTAAAACACAACTTTTGTTGATCTCAATCCCTCAACGTCCCCAAGCCTCAATCTCAACCTCAACCTCAACCTCAATCCTACCCCCTCTTCACCCACACCCTCTTCCCATC
>CAYMLS010000024.1:0-26401 GCA_964390665.1 uncultured Bacteroidales bacterium
TTCGTGTAAATTTGTGGAAATTTGTGGACAAATACTTTTTTTACTGGACTCATGATTGCTTTTAAAGAAGCAGGCATCAAAAGCCGAAATAATTTTTTGCGTTGTAATAACTGATGTTTTTCACCATGCTTCCTATCATTTCAAAATCACCAGGTATTTCACCGTTTTCCATGTCTTTTCCCAGCAGGTTGCATAAAATTCTGCGGAAATAGTCATGCCTTGGGTAGGAGAGAAAACTGCGTGAATCGGTGAGCATCCCCACAAATTGACTTAACAGACCAAGACTCGACAAAGTATTGATTTGATTGATCATACCAAATTTTTGATCCAGGAACCACCATCCACTACCCAGTTGCATCTTGCCCGGCACCGAGCCATCATTGAAATTTCCCAGCATGGTAGCCAGCATTTCATTGTCGCGTGGATTGAGATTGTAAAGGATTGTTTTGGGTATGCGGTGCCCCATATCAAGGCGGTCAAAGAAACGTGACAATGGAATGGCCATATCAAAATCGCCCATAGAATCGAAACCTTTGTCTGCTCCCAGTTGCCGGCGCATTCTTGTTGAATTGTTTCGCAGCGCACCGAGGTGGAATTGCTGCACCCAGTCTTTTTCGTGGTCCATCATAGCAAAATGGATAAGCATGTTGGATTTAAATTTTGCAACATCTTTTGGGGTGAGCATTTTACCAGAGCGAATTCTGGCAAAGATTGTTCTTGTCTCGGCTTCAGTAAAATCTTCAGCATACATGGTTTCCAGTCCGTGGTCTGACAACCGGCATCCATGCTGGTGGAAAAAGTCGTGCCGGTTGCGCAAAGCTTCTATCAGGTCGTCGAATTTGGTGATGGAAGTCTTGGATGCATTTTCCAGTTTGTCGAGGTATTGGTTATAGTCAGTGGTATTTTCAACCGCCATTGCTTTATCGGGTCTCCAGGTTGGCAGAACCTTAATTTCAAATCCATCCTTTTTGGCTTTTACATGATGCTTGAGATTATCCACGGGGTCATCGGTGGTACAAACCACTTCCACCTTGCTTTTGCGCATAATGTTTCGGGCACTGAATTCAGGTGTGTTGAGCATTTCGTTGGTTTGCTCATATATCTCTTTCGCTGATCCGGGGTTAAGGAGTTTTTGGATGCCAAAGGGTTTACGCAGTTCCATGTGTGACCAGTGAAAAAGCGGATTACGCAGCGTGTATGGAACCGTTTCGGCCCATTTTTCAAACTTTTGGTAATCGGAGGCATTGCCCGTACAGTATTTTTCATCTACCCCCATGGCTCTCATTGCTCTCCACTTGTAGTGGTCGCCATCAAGCCATATTTTGGTCATGTTTTCAAATTGCCGGTCGTTGCCAATTTCTTTGGGTGGTAGATGACAGTGGTAATCAATAACAGGCATCTCTTTGGCATAATCATGATAAAGTCGCTCAGCGGCTTTGTTTTCGAGCATGAAGTTTTCATCCATAAATGCTTTCATAATCCTCTTCTTTAGATGAATATTATATTTTGTGTAGAAAAAACCGGGAGTTAAAAACCCATCATTCAGAAATCAAACAATCTTTTCAGGTGTCTTTCAAAAATGTTTTCTGTAACCTGTTTTCCTGTAATTTCTTGATGATTTGTAAGCATTTCACTAAAAGTGCTGCCTCTTTCTGCTGCCAGTTTATACCCAACGTGCATCAACTGTCTGAAATGGGGGTTGTATTGCTCATGGTCTGGTATGTGTCTTAGTGAATTGGCAAAGGTTTCGCCATCCCAACCAAGAATTTCCTTTACGGCGGGCAATTTCGACTTATCAATGTCGATTACAGTGGCGTAGGGGTTGCACAATTCATCGAACCTGTCGAGCGCTTCTGTATATATTTCCTTTACCAACTGGAGGGCATCACCCTCTGCCAAAGCCAACCCGATTACTTCTTCGAGCCAGGTGGTCCCGGCGGTTTTCACATGAATGCCTTTACCGTGTTTTTGGATCAGTTTTCCCATGATGGGATAAATACTGAATTTATCGCTTCCACTATGCACGCTCAATTTCAGATTAGCAGGCAGGTTGAATTTTTTGATGGCCAGATCGATCACCATCAGATCTTCTTCAAATTCTTTTTCGAAAAGTTTTATATCACCTTCATAGTCAACACCTTTATTAAATCTTCCGGTGAATTTGGGAGCAATGGTTTGTGCCGGGATATCTTCGGCGGCAATGGCTTTGAGGATGAAGAACAATTCGATAGGGGTTTGTGCTTCGTTTACCTCATCCATGCTTATTTCTGTAACAAAATGATCCCCTTTCACATGGCGAATGCGCTGATATATTTCCCCAGCCTTTTGTATGGCAAAAAGAAATTTTTCTGCAGCATTGCGAATGTCCTCTGGTGTAATATAGTATTGCGATTCGATGCCGGGGAGTTTAAATGGTCCTGCCAGACTTTTATTTTCTTTTAAAAATTTGTCAATGTGTGCTTTGCTTGCCTTTTGTCCGATAAATGCAGCCACATCGATGGTGAAAAAATCACAGTGTTCTGTGTATTTGTCTACCGTTTCGAGGTTGATATGATCGGCATCTACAAAATAGGGGAGGGTCCAGTTCAGGTTTTTCACTGCTGCGTCGGCTTCTTGTCTGGTCTCTATAGGTTCTGATCCAATGGTAACATGTTCGCGGTTCGATTTATTCCATACAGGAGTGATTTCGATGCCTTTGTTTACAAGTTGTTGTAAAGCCTTTAACTGGGCTTCACCCTGTTTTCCGAACCGGTCTCCGATCCCGAAGGAGTATGTTGATATTTGCATATGATTTGTTTTAAAAATGATGTTCCGTGTACGTCCACGAAATTACAAAAATTAATGTTATTGCATGCCCTTGGGGCGTAAATTTTCAGTTTGTTTTTTTGTAAAAAAAAAATATTGTTTGATGATCCTGATAGGTAATCTTTTATTATGATATGATAGGATTACAAGTTAAATTTTACTGTTTAAAAGAATTTCAGGAACGGGCACAGTTTTTTTTAAATGAATGATATTGATTGTTTGCCATCCTTTTTATTTCACCAAAGATTTGGAAAGATCGAGCATTCTTCTGATCGGCTTTGCGGCATCGCTGATCAGTTCAGGTTCCATCACGATTTCATAATATTCATCTTTCAGGCACCTGTGTACTTTTTCCATTGTATTTAATTTCATATAGGGGCAATCATTGCAGGCGCATGATTCATCACTGGGTACAACATAAAAATCCTTTTCCGGATTTTGCAATTTCATTTGATGAATAATACCTGTTTCGGTGGCCACAATAAATTCTTTGGCGCTGTCTTTTTTAGAAAAGTTGAGTAGTGCCGTTGTAGACCCAATGAAATCTGCCATGGTCAGAATTTGCCCTTTACATTCGGGGTGAGCAATGATTTTGGCAGCGGGGTATTTCTCTTTCAGATGCAGAACCCTTTCAACGCTCAATATATCGTGTACTTCGCAGGTAGCATCCCAGAGGAGCATATTGCGTCCTGTTACACTATTTATATAGGCACCAAGGTTTTTGTCGGGGGCAAAAATTATTTTTTCGCCTTTGGGCAGGCTATTAACAATTTGCACAGCATTGCTGGAGGTACAAATGATGTCTGACATGGCTTTGATCTCTGCCGAGCAGTTGATGTAACTGATCACCGTGTGGTCGGGGTGCTCATCTTTGAAGGGTTTAAAGTCAACAGCTTTGCATCCATCTGCCAGGCTGCAGCCAGCTTCCGGATCAGGAATAAATACCCTTTTTTCGGGTGAAAGGATCTTGGCGGTTTCTGCCATAAAATGTACACCACAAAACACGATCACATCTGCATCGGTTTCATTTGCCTTTTGTGATAGCGCCAGACTATCACCAAGAAAGTCTGAAATGTCTTGTATATCAGGTGTTTGGTAGTAGTGCCCCAATATGATGGCGTTTTTCTCTTTTTTTAATCTTTGTATCTCTTTAACAAGATCGGTATTATTTGTTTTTGACATTATGAGAGGGTCGTTTTTTACGTACGGAAATTACAAAATAAATGGGTCAGACACTATTTACATTTGTTGCTTATCATAAGTACTTGTTTTTGATTGGTAAACATGTCCATTTTATTACGTAGTCTTTCTTCTTCATGCAAAATTAATATTATTTCGCTGGTCTGCTGCCATGGAAGGGTGAAATATTTTTTTTGTGTTTCTCTGGGAATACCTGTTTTTGTTGTATTTCAAAGGTCGCCCAATTGCTATATTGAATAAAACTTGTTCGAGGGATCAATTTGATCTTCTTTTCTGCTAATTTTGCCGCTTGAAAAAAATCTTCGCTGATTTATGTAAGTGATTTAAAATAAGTTTAATGCAACAATCTGTCATTATCAAGATCTCCTATTTTTTAACCTATGCAGCAGCGGCTTCCTGGTTGGCTTTTTTCAATCTTTTTTTGAAGAACCATATTGGGTTATTGGATGGGCAGATAGGGATCATCATTGCCATTCAACAGGTGAATACCTTGCTGATACTACCAGTTTGGGGTTTGATCGCCGATAGGTTCGGGCGCAAAAATATATTTACCCTTACCATGTTTCTGGCAATTTTCATGATCTATGGTTTCATGTTTCAGCACACTTTTCTGGCGGTGGTTATCTTTACCTATATTTTTACGTTGATTTATAATCCTATTACACCTTTGTTAGATAGCATTGCATTGGATTATATTGCTCAGCACAAAAAACCTTCCTACGGCATTTTCAGATTATGGGCATCCGTTGGATGGGCTGCCTCTTCGGTAATAACAGGAAATTTTATTGATGCATCCAATTCTCATCTGATTTTTGCCATTGCTTCCTCCATCATGGTGGTGAATTTTATACTGATGAAGTTTTTTTACAAACCCCTAAAGGTTGTGAAAGGTTTGAGAACCTTGAAACTGGCACATATAAAAGATGTGTTTTTAAGCGACAGGCGGTTGTATATCATGTTGATCATCATGCTTTTTTACGGTGTTTTTTCTTCACCCATTCATTTTTTTATCAATATTTATTATGATGAGATCGGTGGAGGTTTTCACCATGTAGGGTATGCCTATCTTTTTCAGGCGATGGCAGAGGTGCCGTTTTTTATTTATGGAAGCCGGCTGATCCATCGCTTTGGGGCCAGAAAACTGATTGTTTTTACCATGATGGTTACAGGTTTGCGCTTGTTGGCCTATGGTATGATCAGCAACCCCTGGATCGCCATTGTTATTGGTACAAGTCATGGAATTACCATCGGATTGTTTATTCTGTCTTTTGTTGCTTTTGTGCATAAGTTTATCCCCGCAGAATTCAGGGCAACCGGTCAGTCTTTTGTTTATGCTTTTTATTTTGGTGGTGGATTGGCATTGGGAAATATTTTTACCGGCATTCTTGCCGATGCAGTGGGTATGCAGAAAACCATGCTTATACAGGGAGGTTTAACCTTTTTATTGATCTTTATTACCCTGGTTATTTTTGGGTTTTTCAAAAAGATGGGATTGTTTTTTCCTTCCAAAAAATAAATGCCAAAAAGAAAATCGTTGGGTTGTTGCAGAATCCATCATACCCAAAGTCGCAAAAGTGCAGTGGAAGTCCTTTTGCGAACCTGCGTATTGGAGGGCGAAAGGGAAAATGTGCTGTCGGCAAAAAGAGTACCGGCTGAGCGATAACCAAAACCCGTTACTTCCTTCTGATATCTTCAGGGATTAAATGAGCAAGTTTTTTTTCGTTTATGATTCGTTCATTTAA
Source organism: uncultured Bacteroidales bacterium (assembly GCA_964390665.1). Lineage (GTDB taxonomy): Bacteria > Bacteroidota > Bacteroidia > Bacteroidales > UBA7960 > SKVR01. Next base: position 5,748 of record CAYMLS010000024.1, read on the forward strand.
ACTTCATAAAAAACATAGTCATGCCGCAAAGTGTAATTTCGCGAAAGTCTTCTCCCTTGTCCGTCAATAAAAACGTCTGAAGAAAGCATTCTGTTTTTGTTGTCGAATTGACGCGAAACATGGGTTAACAGTTTTCCTTCCCTGTCCGATTCTTCCTGATATATCACATTTCCTGCATCATCGTACTTCATAGAAATGGTGTTTTTCTGGTAAGGCGTTTCTTCCACGATCTGAACAATTTGTTCTTTTTCATCCTCCGTCATGGTAACTTTGCCGGTAAGATCACCATTGGTATATGTAAGGACTTCTTTTTTGTTGCCTGAAGGGAAATATTCCACCTGCTTGATCTTAGTGGTTCCCTCTTCCAGGTTTTGCTCCGATTCCTTGATAATGTTTCCCTCCTCATTGTAAGTAACTTCCACAATGGAAACAGTTTCGCCAGCATCGTTTTTTACCGTGTGTTTAACCAGATTTTTGTTTTGATATTCAAATTCTTCTATGCTTTCCATGTCTCCATCATAGTCTGTGGTTTCCTTTTTAATGGTGAGGCCATCCTCATTTCGGGTATAAACAATTGTATCATATGTGTCATCCATGTAATGGATAAATTCTTTTGATTTCTTTCCATTTTCATCATATTCAAAGGATACTTTTTCCCCAAAGCCACCATCATCATCATGCAGTATTTTTTCTGTCAGGTTTCCTTTTTCGTCATATTTGTATTCGAAATCCTGGGTAATGTTTCCCATCTCATTGTATTGAATTTCACGGGTTATCTTTCCATTTTCATTATAAAGGGTTTTGGAAAACAGATGCTCTTTTTCTTCCAGTTCTTCATCGGAAGAAGATTGAAGAACTATATCTTTTTTGTAGATGAGACTTTCTTTAATATTATCAGCAGGCATAAAATAATTGTTTGAGGTTTTAGGAAAAAAAGCGGGTAATAAAATTGATACCCGCTTTTGTTTTTGTTTTAAAACAGATGCTTATTACACAAATTTATCATCTTTTGATAGTTTAATATCATTGACAAATTTTCTTATTTGTTGCTCGTTTTCTTTTTTACAAATGAGCAGAGCGTTATCGGATTCAGAGACGATATACCCGTCCATTCCCTGCAAAACCACCATTTTTTCGTCAGGAACCGTAACGATACAATTTTTGGTATCGTAAACCATCACATTTTTGCCCATGATGGCATTGTTCTCCTTGTCTTTTTCCCTTACCTCGAAAAGTGATCCCCATGTTCCCAGGTCAGACCATCCGAAATCAGAGATGAAAACATATACATTTTCGGCTTTTTCCATGATGGCATAATCAATGGAAATGCTTTTACATTCCACATATTTTTCATTGATGTATTCTTCCTCCCGGGGTGTGTTGTAAATACCGATCCCTTTTTGAAATACGTAAGAAATTTCGGGTTGAAATTTCTCGAAAGCATCAATAATGGCTTTGCACGACCAGATGAAAATACCCGAATTCCAAAGGAAATCTCCACTGGCCAGAAAAGACCTGGCCCAGTAGTCGTCTGGTTTTTCTGTAAAAGTTTTTACTTTTCTCAGCAATTCGTCGTGGTCGTATTCCTCTTCTTCGCCCGTAACGTATTGTATATATCCATATCCTGTGTCGGGTCTTGAAGGCTTGATACCGAGTGTATAAAAATTTTCCATGTCACCGGCGGCATCCAAAGCGCTGTTGATGATCTCTGTAAATATATCCTCCCTGAGGATCAAATGATCAGAAGGTGCAACCACCATACGCGCTTCCGGGTTGATTTCTCTGATCTTATAAGCAGCATACGCAATACAGGGTGCGGTATTTTTCCGGGCAGGTTCGAGCAATATCTGTTCTTTTTTGATGCCATCCAGTTGCTCCAGTACCAGATCAAGGTAAATATTATTGGTGAGAATGTAAATATTCTCTTTTTGGCACACTTTTAAAAACCTTTCATAGGTTTGCTGGATAAAAGTTTTCCCGGTACCCAGGATATCTATGAATTGTTTTGGACGGCTTACCCTGCTCATGGGCCAAAAGCGCTCGCCAACGCCACCTGCCATGATTACAGCATAGTTATTTTTATTCATTGGTTTTTGGATTAAATTGAGAATTTATTTTTGGATTTGCATGATGATCATCTGTTTGAACCATTGCTAAAGGATGAAAAAGATAGTTTCTTTTATTATTCAGGCATAGGCATCTGTACCGGGTTCTTAATTTTTCCCCTTTTTTAAATGTTTTACCATTGGATGCCACAAAAATAGTATTTACTTTCAGGTCTTCCACCGTAAACATACCTGGTTGGGTTTGCCCGGGTTCTGCAAGGGCTTTCCAGAGTTGGGCGTGGGAAGCAAAACTGGCTGTAACATTTAAAGCATATTGAGATACAAGAGCATGCAGGTTGTCGGGCAGCACCTGCCGGTGAAGATCCTTTTGAAGCAGGGCGGCAAATTCCTGCTTCCATTGTTTTCCATGGGGAGATACCCGGTTTTGGTATTTTTTCCAAACCAGTAAATGAGCCAGTTCGTGTATAAATACCAAATATAAAAACCATTCGCCCAGATTACCATTAAGGGAGATGCGATGACCAGGATAACGCTCAGAGGGTGGACGATAATCGCCGAGTTTGCTTCTGCGGTCGCGCGTAAATTTTAAATATATTTTGTGCCCGGTGATGATTTCAACCACATCGTCGAGGGTTTTGGCCGGAAAATAATTGGATAAAATATCCTTATACTTCTGTTGCATTTAATGATATTTTTTGCTCTTCTTTGTTGAGTTGTTCCATACTCCAGCTGGGGCAGTCACATTTTTTTCCGCGCAGCGCAGCGCAGGAACTAAAGAACAGAACAAATAAAAAATAAATACAATACAAATAAACTGACCGGATTTTCATGTGTCTCATCATAACAAATTCTTGATTTATTGTTTTCATGCATTCGCTAATGGTATATTTTGCTTCAAATTCCGCTCGTTTTGTTTTTTGGTTTTAGGTTTTTGCATTTAGATTACCATTACAAACCTACATATTTTTTTTAAAACGACGATGGTAATTTGAATTACTTCTGACTATTTCTTTATTATGTGAGCCTTTAAAGTGATTCTTGTGCTGGAAGGAGAAAATTGGCAGGTTGAGGTTGAGGTTGAGGTTGAGGATGAGGTTGAGGATGAGGATGAGGTTAAGGTTAAGGTTAAGGTTAAGGTTGAGGTTGAGGTTGCAATTTTGATGTTTAAAATGCGGTGGTTTTCTCCTGGTTTTTTTATCTGTGAATAAAATTTTATTTTCTCTACCATAAATTCATAACTTTGCCTCCAGGTTGAGCAGCAGATAAAGGATTCGTATATTATTTATATGATCTAATGAGGAGGAAAGGATCAGCGATCATTTAGCAGGAGAGAAAGAAATCAGCATTTTACAAAAAACAACCAATCTTTTGTGATGGAAGAAATAGAATTTAACAGCAAAAATATTGCCGACAAAAGTTTATCTGCTAAAGATGCAGATCAGCTTAAAATGTTTAAAAAAGTTTTTGCCAGGCTCAATTCCATTGTTTTTTTGTTTGATGTGATCAATTACAGAATGATTTGGGTGAATGATGCTTTTAAAAAAGTACTGGGATACAAAAAATCTACCCGCAAAATACCCGAAGAAATCATGTTGAGTATTTATCATCCTAATGACAAGGACTATCTGAAGGAGTTGAAAGCATATCTGAGGGAGAACAGGAAGGGCACTTTCACGGCAGTATATAAGTTTCGCGATGTTCACAACAATTATATTTGGTTGTGCACTTCTGCAAACATTTTCAGAAGAACTCCCAATGAATCCATATTTGAAATTGTGGGCGTCTCCATTAATCTTACCGATCAAATAACTTATGATAAAAACCTGAAGGTATTATCCAAGGAGAAATTGAAACAGGTCAATCAGGAGCAGGTCAGTAAAATTACATTGCGCGAAAAAGAAATTCTGAAATATTTTGCCAATGGTCATAAAACAAAGGAGATCGCTGATAAGTTGGGATTGAGTTTTCATACCATTAGCAATCACAGAAAAAATATTTTGCGAAAGCTGGAATTGAAAAACCTCGCTGCTATGGTCAATTTTGCTGTTGAAAATGGATTGGATTAAGCCGGGTGTCTTGTTAACACTACTATCATTGATGAGTATTTTATTGGTTAGCGATTTTTATTTTCTTGATATATACAGGTTGTATAATTTGGTGGAAAAAAGCATAATGTCATTGCAATGATGTGTATTTTTGCCTTGCAGTAATCCTGAATGGGAAAGCAGAAATGTTTATCAATATCAATTGTAACCTGCTTTAACGAACGGTTATTTGCCAAAACTTTCTTTCGCATGTATTGGGTAGTGGGTGAAAAAATCATCCGCTTAAGTTTCAACAGGTTTTCCATGGATGGGTTCATGTTTCAAAAGCTGATTGAAAGAACCAGGTTGTGTGTATTTTAAGAAATATGTACGTACATGTTTTGTAATGATGAAAAATAAATAGCGTCAAATCACCTGAAACAAACATACAAGTGAAAAAAGATTTCGACTTTGTAGAAACCATTGATGAACACCGAGGCATTATATTCAAAGTATGTAAAATGTATTGCCCCTCCGAGGAAGACTGTAATGATCTTTATCAGGATATTGTTGCCCAGCTCTGGAAAGCATGGCAGGGTTTCAGAGGAGAGGCAAAGATCAGTACCTGGATTTACCGGGTCGCTCTCAATACTGCGATTTCAGGTTTTAGAAAACAAAAAAGGAATCCGTTGAAAAATTCTTTACAGGACGACAGTATTCATCTCACAACGGATGATCAGCGCAAAAAACAGGAAGATTCGGAGATGTTGCATATGGCTATCAGGCAATTGTCGAAAGTTGAAAAAGCCATGGTGGCACTTTATCTTGATGAGGTTTCCTACGAAGAAATCGCCGAGATCATGGGTATAACACAAAACAACGTTAGGGTAAAGATGCTCCGGATCCGTGAAAAACTAAAAAAAATAATGGATAATTACTGACACTGCTATATATGGATAGTATTCACAAATTCAAAAAAATATGGCAACAATCGGTTGCCGATGATGAAAAACCATTCAACAAGCAGGAACTGGAAATGATTCTCCGGAAAAAATCATCCGGACCTGTTGAAAAACTCAAAAGAAGTCTGATCATTGAGATCGTTTCACTTCTTGTGGCCATACCTTTGCTGTTTTCTATCATGCTGCATACAAAAGAGTTGTATTTTCTGCTCAATACGGGCGTGCTTATCCTGCTTTTTTTCTTGTCTTTGGTTTATTATTACTTTAATTACCGCCGTATAGTAAGGATATGGCAAAAAAAGCAAGACAATATTCTTAACTCCATACAGCATACGCTGCAATTGGTAAAGTTTTTCAGGAAAACTTATTTTAGACTCAACCTGGTGCTTTTTCCTTTCGCGATCTATTTTGGGTATGTGATGGGTTTTGGTTTGGGTAGCGGAGGCGAAAAAATAAATGGTTATATGATCTTCGAGCAATTTTCTCCTATTTACAATATTCTGATCATCTTTCTGGTTTTAGGTTTCCTGTTTTCTCTCTTTTATATCTTCCTGCGCTGGTATATGAAAAAACTTTATGATGTGCATATTGCCAACCTGGAGCATGTGCTGGATGAACTGACTGAAGAGGAGCAAGGAGATATCTAACGGTACCCAAACCGTCCCAGTTGCAGATCGCTGTCGCGCCAGTTTTTGTTAACCTTAACATGCAATTCAAGAAAAACTTTTTTCCCCAGAAATTTCTCCATTGATTTGCGTGCCTGTGTGCCAACATTTTTTAGTGATTTGCCCTGGTGGCCGATCAGGATACCTTTCTGAGAATCTCGCACAACATAGATTACGCATCTGATTTTGATGATGTCTTTCTCGTCTTTGTAACTCTCTACTGCCACTTCAACAGAATAAGGGATCTCTTTTTTGTAGTTCTCGAGTATTTTCTCCCTTACAATTTCAGTGATGAAAAACCTTACCGGACGGTCTGTCATCTCTTCCTTTGGAAAATAAGGGGGAGATTCGGGGAGTAAATCGAGGATTTTTTTCATCACCTCGTCAAGGTTGAATTTTTCGAGTGCCGAAATTGGCAGCACATGAAAAGCAGGAAATCTTTTTTTCCAGGCTTCGCATTTTTTTACCACATCGTCCTGGTTGCTCAGGTCAATTTTGTTGATAAGCAACAATACCGGACGGGTGGTGGTTTTGAGTTTCTCAAGGGTTTTCATGTCATCGAAATCGTCTCGTACATCCGAAAGGAGCAGAAAAAGGTCAGCGTCTTCCATGGCAGAGTTTACAAATTGCATCATATATTCCTGCAATTTGTATTGCGGTTGAATAATGCCCGGGGTATCAGAAAAAACAATCTGATAATCCTCGTCGTTGGCAATACCCAAAATTCTGTGACGGGTAGTTTGTGCTTTGGGTGTGATGATGGATAGTTTTTCGCCCAAAAGCGCATTCATCAGTGTTGATTTACCCACATTGGGTTTGCCCAGAATGTTTACAAAACCGGATTTGTGCATGAATGAAGTATTAAATATGAAAGGAAAATAAGAAAGAATTATGTCAAAGGTGTTGATAATAAGTTTGTTATGATTTTGTCAATTGCAAAATTACAACTTTTAATTAATTTTTCGGTATATAGTTTGTTAGAAACAAAAAAATCCGTACTTTTGCACCTCACAAAACACGGGATATATACCCGGACAACGATCCTTCAAAAAGAAATATAATAAGTTTTGATACTTACAAAATATATTGCGGGGTGGAGCAGAGGTAGCTCGTCGGGCTCATAACCCGAAGGTCGCAGGTTCGAATCCTGTCCCCGCTACTAAGAAACCCCTCTAAGTATTTGATTTAGAGGGGTTTTGTTGTTTCCAGGGGGCGTTTCCATTTCGCTGTTTTCACTTTAAAAACAAAAAAACCACCACCCGCAAAGGATGGTGGTTTTTTTGATTATTCTTTTTAGTCAGATGCAAAAAGAATTTAATTCTGGTAAGCATCATTTTGAACCAGATTCGGGTTGGTATCCATTTCGCGTTGTGGTATAGGCAATATAAGTCTGCCATCGTTCCACATGATTTCTTCTTCGGCATAGGGTCCACTTACTGGTGTAGCACCTTTTCTGAAACGTTTCAGGTCGTGAAGCAAATGTCCTTCAAAACAAAGTTCTCTGAATCTTTCTTCCCAGATCATTTCCAGGTCTAGATTGTCCCAGGCATCAACGCCGGCTCTGTCTCTGATGGCATTTATATCCTCGATGGGGGCAGCACCAGTGGCGGTTCCTGCCCTGAAATTAGCTTCTGCACGGGTCAGGATCATTTCAGCCAAACGAATAACGGGTATGTTGGCATCATGCTTACCCCATTTGCTGCTCATGCGCTGACCGGGATTCGATCCCACACCAATATAGAACATGGCATTTACATCAGAAATGATACTGATTTTGTCATCGTCGGTAAAAGTAGCTCTCAGGTCGTCTTCTTCGTATCTTTCCATATGAGTGTCAGAAATATTTACATCTCCACGTCCTAATCCATTCAAACTGGCAAAAAATGTTGCAATACCATCGTTTGCCTGTCCTGCATTACTAACAGCATTCTGGCGGATCATAAAAACATCTTCAGAAGTGTAATCATCATTGTTGAACGCCAATCTGGGAGTGGCATTGAGGGCGTCTACTCCGCCCATGGCATTGATTACAAAATCGGCTTCCACAGCGGCTTCAGTCCAGTTTTCAGTTGCCATGTAGGCACGCGAAAGAAATCCGGCTGCTCCGGCAGCACTTGCTCTGCCACCGTTGGTGAGGGGTGTTGGAAAGTCGGTTAGGGATTGTTTTGCCTGTGTAAGGTCTTCAATGATCTGGTCGTAAACATCGGCAACAGAAGATCTGCTCAGGTTATCTTCCTCTGAAACACCTACGGTAGGATTGAGTACTATGGGAACACCGGGATGATCGTTGGTTTCTCCTTCAACAAAGGGAAGAGCATAAAACCTAACGAGTTCGAAATACATAATACCTCTGATGAAATGTGCTTCACCCTCCACACGGGTTCTTTGGTTTTCGTTTACAATATCCAGATTTTCGAGTACATTGTTTGTAATGTTGATCGCATCATAAGCGGCCACCCATTTGTCCCTGATGGTAATCGCATTGGGGTCCATGTTTTTTTGGTTCATGTTTCTGTAACCCACAAAGGTACCTGCCCAAAGCATATCATCAGAGTTACCTACCAGGTCGCTGTGAAATACGCTTGTTCCGGCATACAGGGCGGGGCCTGCTATAACTTCGTATGCACCGTTCAGGGCATTCACAACCCCTTCATGTGAGTCGTACACCACCTCATCGGATACCGATTGCTGAGGCTCTATATCCAGAAAACTGTCGCAACTAAAAAGCATGAATACCGGCAAGGTAAACATGAGAAATCTGATCAGTTTATATTTTTTCATTGTATTTTAAATTTAAAAATTTGGTAATCGATGAAATATCCTGGTTTTGATTTTTCTAAAGTAATGAAACTTGTATTGATGGATATCGCATCTTAATTATTTATATTTTTTAACTGGGAAATCTCTTTGGTTTTTCAAGAGTACATTTTCTTTTTACCCGATCATCAAATGATTAAAAAGAAAGATTTAGTCCCAGCGTAAGCGTCCTTGGTTGCGGCGCGGTATAAAAGTCATAACCCTGACGGATATTCATCGCCTGCGTGGAAGGACCTGTACCCATGAAGTTTGCTTCCGGATCCCAACCGGGATAGTCGGTAAAGGTAAGCAGGTTGTAAGCTCTGGCAAAAATCCTGAGACTTTGCAGTCTTAGTGTATTGGCCACCTCTGCAGGGAGGTTATACCCCAGGGTAACTTCTTTTAACCTGATGTACGACCCGTCAAAAATCAGCATACTGGAAACGCCATAACCATTTCCGTCGTACCATCTTGGTTCGGGGTATTTGGCGTTGTCGCCAGGTTCTCTCCAGTGGTTTTCATAAAAGTCGACAGTTTGGTTGTCAAACCATGATAAACCATCGGCCTGCCATTGACGTCCACCATTATAAATATCATTTCCTTGCACAAACTGAAGAAATACGCTAAGATCGAAACCTTTGTACCTGAAAGTATTGGTCAGACCTCCCATGAAGTCGGGGTTGGGGTCACCAACGATCCTGTTGGCGGCTTCTGATAGCGAATTGGTGGTTTCATCGCCTTCCTCGTTGAGATAAAAGAGGGCATCGCCATTGTCAGGATCAACACCGGCATACTCTTTTGTATAAAATACACCAATGGGTTGTCCTTCCATTACCCGCCAAATATCGAGAGAAATAATCTGCCCGTCGATATTGGTTACTTCATTTTGGTTAAAACCAATGTTGAAGCTGGTGGTCCATTCAAATTCGCGGTCGATGTTAACCGTATTAAGAGCCACTTCAAATCCCCGGTTTTCCAAGTCACCCACGTTTTTATAAATGGAAGTGAATCCAGTGGTGGCGGGCACATTTACATTCAGCAAAAGATCGTCGGTTTTTTTTACATAATAATCTATTTCACCGGATAGTCGATTGTTGAACATGGCAAAATCAATCCCAACACTGGTCTGTACGGTGGTTTCCCATCTTAGTTCTGGGCTGGGCATGGAAGAAGGCCTCATTCCTGAAAGACCGGCATAATTGGTACCCTGGTAAAGGCCCCGGGAAGCGAAGTTGTCAATTTCGGAATTTCCTGTAACCCCCCAGCTAAAGCGTGGTTTTAGAAAAGTAATGATATCATTGTCTGCGAGGAAATCTTCGCGTGTAAGTATCCAACCAACAGAACCTGCCGGGAAGAAACCATATCTGTTATCGGCTCCAAACCTGGATGAACCGTCGACTCTGGCGCTTAAACTTACCAGGTAGCGGTCGAAGAAAGTGAGGTTACCTCTTGAAAAATAGGAAAGGTAGCGGTATCCTGTTCCGCTTGAAGATCCGCTGACGATCTCAGACGCACTGGCAATTCTTCTGAATTCATCATTGGGAAATCCTCTACCTTCCACAGAGGCAAAGTCGAAATCAGCTTTCTGCATACTTGTTCCCAACACGAAGTTCAGTTCTGTATTTTCGCTGATCTCGGGGATGTAGGTAAAATAATTTTCGAGGTTGTAAATTTTTGACGTTACGGTTCTGTCGAATCCGTATCCATCGGGTCCACCATCGTTTGTCAGGCGTCCCTGGTATTCCATTTCTCTTTGGTTGAGCAGATCCACACCTGCCTCGGATGTAAATGTCAGTCCTTGAATGATCTCATAGTTCATGAAAACATTACCAATATTTCTGAAGATTTCTGTATCAAAATTATTGTATTTCAAAGGTATCAGACCATTTTCGTAAACAGTAAGATCGTTCAGTTCTCCTGTTTCAGGGTCATGAGTTGGAGATACAGAAGGCTGTGCCACCATTTGCAGGGGAGTAGCAAAGGCGTTATCGTTGGCAACCCTGAAGTTGCGGCTTCGGGTAAGTCCCAGGTTCATACCAAAGGATAATTTATCATTTACTTTCTGATCAAGATTAATTCTTCCGTTTACCCGGTCGAATTCATTTCCTCTGATGATAGACATTTGGTCAATGTAGCTCAGTGAAGCATAAAACTGGGTATTTTCGTTACCTCCCGAACCTGAGAGATCGAATTGGCGGTGTGCACCATCCTGCATGGCCTGGTCTTCCCAGTTGGTCTCATATCCTTCTCTCCAGTAAGGGAGTCCCCAGTCCATTGCATCTTCATAATTCTCAAAGATCAAAAAGGGTTCGTTGGCACCACCTGCTGTATTTGAGTAGGATTCACGGAATAGTTCTATGTACTGGTCTCTGTTGAGGAAACCTACTTTGTTGGCAGGTTCGCTAAACCCGATCTGGGTGCTGAAATTAATTTTTGATTCGCCTGCTGTTCCTCTTTTGGTAGTGATGATGATAACACCGTTGGCGGCTCTTGAACCATAAATGGCAGCGGCAGAAGCATCCTTCAAAACATCAACAGACTGAATATCGTTGGGGTTGATGTCTGCCAAAGGGTTGGTGGGTTCATTTCCAACCGTACCCAGGTCTTGAGATACAATGGGTATCCCGTCTACAACGTAAAGCGGCTCACTACTGGCAGAGATAGAGGAAGATCCTCTGATCCTGGTGCGGATAGCCTGCCCCAGTTTACCACTACCTGCCGACATATGTACACCCGCTGTACGTCCCTGTAATGCCGTTTCTATACTGGGCATGGTGTGCGATTCGATGTCCTCTGATTTTACAGAAGAAATGGAACCGGTAAGTTCGTATTTTAGTTTGGTACCATAACCGATCACAACCACTTCATCCAATGCCTCTATGTCTGGCAGCATCTGAATGTTTAAAGTTTGTTGATCAGTAACCGTCACTTCTTCGGTTTTCATGCCGATGAAAGAAAAAACAAGGGTAGAGCCCTGTTCTGCGGTTAGTTCAAAGTAACCGTTGTTGTCGGTAACTGTACCTTGTGTGGTACCTTTCACCGAAACCGTTACACCTGGCAATGTTGAACCGTCTTCCGCGGAAATTACGGTACCTGTTACCCTGGTTTGTTGTGCAAATGCAGTGCTGGCGATCAGCCAAAGCAACACACTGAAAATCAAATAAACTTGTTTCATGGGTTTTTTGAATTTTTTGTTAATGAATATAATAATACTGGTTCTTGCGCTCTACACATGCGCAAATTTTAAGGACGGCATCAAAAGTAATAAAATAGAGATACCTTGGTTACTTTTGTATTTGAATAAACTTGATTTATACAAAAAATAATTGTTAATATAAAGATAATCAGCGATCTATAAGCATGAAAAAAAACTATTAAAAATTTTTTTAAGTTACAAATAAAAGTTAAATAGTTAAGTTAAATGAATGTTTAATTAATTGTTAAGAACATAGGTTGAATTAATTTATGAGTCATTCTAAAAACTATATTGTCCACAAATTACACGAATTCACACTAATTATAATGCCTGATGTTCAGATAAATAAAAATTATGGTAATTGAGCGAATTTTTCCGAAAACGAGTTTTCGGAGTGGACTCATTTATAAATATTGTACAAGATAAGATCAGGGAAAAATTGAAGTTTGAAAAGGATAAGATGGGTCCAATCTGAAAAATATTTTATCAATAAATTGCACGAACCGAAGCCAAACAAGTCAGTTTCTCCGAAAACGAATTTTTTGAGTGGTCTCAAAGATGGAAATAAAACACCGGTTTGAGTATCTCTCCCTCTCATTAAAGAACTGATCGTTTCATTCATTTGAATATGAGAATTATAAACAAAGCAGGAGATATCCATGTTAAGGGTTCAAAGTGCACTTATAATGAAGGATTTATAATGTAATACGACGACCCCAAATCTTTATGGATCATTAGAATATCACCAGGAAGTAATTTTAACAGAAAAAGGGTGTTAGATTAGATGAACAAAATTGACGAAAACACATTAAAATGAAAAGTATTTTTGTAAATTGGTAATCATCATTCATTGCCGACTTTTCTGTAATTCTAAACCTTAGTGAGCGCAAAAAAATATTTATGACGAAATAATATTAAAATTTATTATTAATGAACTATTTTTTATAAAACCCTACCTACATGAAGACACAATCCTTTAAATTTTTGCTTTTCGCCTTATTTGTTTCCATTTTTACAGGAGCAATTTCACAGGAGGCACCCGAAAGAACCGAACCGCCTTTTTGGTGGGCCGATATGCATCACAGCACATTGCAAATCATGGTTTATGCCGAAAATATTGGCAACACCCGCCCGTCAATAGATTATCCCGGAGTTACCTTAACCGACATTATTTTGGTTAATAACCCCAATTATATTTTTTTAAACCTGGATATCGCAGATGCAGACCCGGGCAGTTTTCCCATTCGGTTCAGCAGCAATGACAGTGAAGTATATGTTTACAATTACGAATTGAAGCGTCGTCTTCCGGATGCTCACCAAAAAAAGGGTTTTGATGCTTCCGATGCCATTTACCTTCTCATGCCTGATCGCTTTGCCAATGGCGATACTTCCAATGATCAGGTGGAAGGGATGTTGGAAGGGGTTAACAGAGACAACCCCGACGGCCGTCAGGGGGGCGATATACAGGGCATTATTGATCACCTGGATTACATCAGAGAGATGGGGTTTTCGGCCCTTTGGATCAATCCTTTACTTGAAAATAACCAACCAGAGTACTCTTATCATGGTTATGCCGCCACCGACTTTTATAAGATAGACCCTCGTTTTGGAACCAACCAGGACTATCAGCGTCTGGTGCAGGAAGCAGAACAAAGAGACATGAAAATTATTAAAGATATGATTTTCAATCATATTGGTGATCAGCATTGGTGGATGAAAGACCTACCTGACAAAAACTGGATCAACAACTGGGATGAATTCACAAAAACATCTTACCGAATTACCACTATCCTCGACCCACATGCTGCCGAAAGCGACTACCGTAAGATGGTGGATGGATGGTTCGATGGTCATATGCCCGATTTGAACCAGGAGAACCCTTTGCTGGCAACCTATCTTATACAGAACAGTGTCTGGTGGATTGAGTATGCCGGCATTCATGGCATTAGAATGGATACCCAACCTTATGCCGATCGATTTTTTATGGCCGATTGGGGCAAATATGTGATGGCTGAATATCCTGATTTCCGCATTGTTGGCGAAAGCTGGATCGGTGTGCCTGCCATCAAGTCTTACTTTCAGGGTGGGGAGATCCAGTTCGATGGATACGACTCGCATATCAATTCTGTTTTTGACTTTTCTCTGTATGATGCTATTGGTCCCGGGTTTACAGAAGGTGAAGGATGGTCGGAAGGATTGATGCGCCTGTATAATTCTTTGGCGCAGGATTTTCTCTACTCCGATCCATTTAATCTGGTTGTTTTCGGTGACAATCATGATACCGATCGTATCTACACAAGGGTAAACCAGAACAAGGACAAACTTAAAATGGCGCTCACTCATATTTTCACTACCCGCGGTATTCCTATGATATATACAGGAACCGAATTGCTTGAAGCCGGATATGAGCACGATGGTCATGGTGAACTCAGAAGTACTTTTCCCGGTGGTTTTCCGGGAGATAAAACCAATGCTTTTACCAAAAGAGGAAGAACCCGGGATCAGAATGATATTGTGGATCATATCTCTGAATTATTGAAATTCAGAAGTGAAAATCAGGTGATGCACTATGGCAGGTTAAAGCAGTTTGTTCCTGAAAACAATGTATATACTTATTTTCGGTACAATGAGGATGAGGCGGTCATGGTGATCCTCAACAGCAATGATGAAAACGTAGAATTGGATACCCGGCGTTTTGCAGAGGCAACAGCAAATTATAATTCTGCCACGGATCTGCTTTCAGAAAAAACTTTTAACGACTTTAATACATGGAAAATACCCGCCAACACTTCCATGGTTCTTCAATTGAAGTAACATTCTCTCTGAACTTATTGAAAAAAACCGGACAGATCATCTGACCGGTTTTTTTTGTGTACAATTTTCTCGTTTGACAATATTCAGCAAACCTTTTCAGGATTTTGGAGCATGGGTTCCATTGTCTTCGTAGGCGCGTATTATTTTGGTCACCAGCGGGTGCCTTACCACATCGGTTTCGTTCAAAAAGATAAAATCAATCCCTTTTACATTGTTAAGAATACGGGTGGTGGTAATTAGTCCTGATGTTTGATTTTTGGGCAGGTCAATTTGTGTGACGTCGCCCGTAATGATAAATTTGGCAGATTTTCCCATCCGGGTCAGGAACATTTTCAGTTGACTCTCCGTAGCGTTCTGTGATTCATCAAGGATGGCGAAAGCATTATCGAGCGTACGACCACGCATAAATGCCAGCGGTGCTATTTCAATGGTTTTGTCTTCAAGATAATTTTCTAATTTGGAAGGGGGGATCATATCGCGCAGTGCATCATAAAGAGGTTGCAAGTACGGATCGAGTTTTTCCTTGAGATCGCCGGGCAAAAAACCCAGGCTTTCACCCGCTTCCACCGCCGGACGGGTAAGGATGATCCTTCTTACTTCTTTGTTTTTTAAAGCACGTACAGCCAGTGCAACAGCCGTATAGGTCTTTCCGGTACCGGCAGGGCCAATGGCAAAAACCATATCGTGTTTTTTACTGCTTTCCACCAAACGTGCCTGGTTGGGTGTACGTGCTTTGATGAGCATACCGTTTTTCCCGTGCAACAAAACAGATGCATTTTCATGTTCTATAATGGAGGAAAGTGTTTCGGAATCATCGGAAGTAATGATCTCAAGGATGGTTTCATCCGTTACTTTACCGAATTTTTCAAAATGCTCCAGAATATGCTGCAGCTTTTCCTGAAAAATATCCAGTTCTTCATGATCACCAATGGCTTTTATCTCGTTTCCTCTTAGCATCAGGCGCAACTTAGGGAAGAGTTTTCTGAGCAGTTTGATCTTTTCTTCTTTGATTCCGAAAATATCGGAAGGATGTGTTGTGCCAAGGGTTACAAGTAATTCACCAGTATCGGTTTTTTCAAATCTATTCAAAAGATGGTTTTGTTTAAGGAGATAATAATTGAATTTGGGTTGACAGAATTGTTTTGATCGTTCTACAACAATTCAGCATTTCTTTTTGCAAAATAACAAAAATATTTTCAGTTGTGTGAAATTGTTTGCTTTTATTAGTTATTGAGTCCTTTGGGTGGTCATTGGCAAAATATCAACGAATTACAGCAACGGCATAGCCATTGATTTCAGGCGTAGCGGAAGTGATCCCATTTTTGAGCGTATTTCAAAAAATGACCGGATTCAAAAATAAATTTATGAGTAAATTGATAAAAAAACTTACGGTTGTGCAACAGAATGAATAGTTTTGCGATGCAATAAAGTCTTTTGCTATTTTTGCATAGAGATTGAACTATCGAAATCAGAAAAAAACATGACCATCGTAACACTCATCAGCGACTGGGGCATCAACAGTCATTACCAGTCTTCGGTAAAAGGAAGGATCTATAGTCAGATCAAAGATGTGCAGATTGTTGATATTACGCATACACTGCAACCCTTTGATATTATGAATTGCAGTTTTATCCTCCGCAATTCCTATCCTGATTTTCCGCCTGGTACCATTCATATTATTGGTGTGAATACCGAAGCAGGCACAGAGACACCCCATGTGGTTGCACGATTTAAAGATATGTATTTTATCGGGTCGGATAATGGTGTGTTTTCTCTTTTGTTTGAGAATGAAACTCCAGAGATTTACGAATTGAATGTGATGCAGGAATCGGATTATTTCACTTTTTCCTCGCGCGATGTGTTCGTGAAAACGGCTGCGCTTATTTCTTCGGGTACTCCTTTGGAGAAAATTGGTAATCCAATATCAACCCTGAAAAAAATGTATGCCTTCAAACCCGTCATATCTTCCAACAGGATCGAGGGAAAGGTGATTTTTATTGACGATTATGAAAATGTTTTTGTTAATATCGATCATGCCAGTTTTCGTACGATAGGAAAGGGCAGACCCTATTCCATTAAATTCAGGGCGCCTGACTATGCCATTGAAGAGCTGCATACTTCATACTCCGATGTGGATGAGGGAGAAAGGTTGGCCTTGTTTGGTTCCAGCGGTTACCTTGAAATTGCCATCAATCGTGGTAAGGCAGCCAGCTTGCTGGGGTTGCAGATCACAGATCCGGTTATTGTTGAATTTGAAGAGCTGCTTTAGAAAGTATGTTTGATAGATAAATGTAATTGATCTTCCAATACTGTTCTGATTCTTTCGTTTTCTAAATGGAACCAAAATCAAGTGTATTATTCCAAATGTCTCCAATATTATGTATACCCTTTTTATCAGAGAGATCAACAATTTTTTCAATAACCTGATCGGTTATATCACCATTGCTGTTTTTCTGATCATCAATAGTTTGTTTTTGTGGGTTTTTCCTGTTGAAACCAATATTCTTAACGCAGGATACGCAAACCTTGACGGACTATTCTCCATCGGTCCGTTTGTATTTTTGTTTTTGATTCCTGCCATTACCATGCGGTTTTTTGCCGATGAGAATAAAAGTGGTACGATCGAATTTTTGCTTACCAAACCATTGACCGACATTCAGATCGTGTTGGCAAAATATTTTGCTGCAGTAGTGGTGGTTGTTATTTCGTTGCTTCCTGCCTTGATATATGTGATCACTGTTTACCATTATGGTTTGCCCCCTGGAAATCTCGATATGGGAGCCACCTGGGGTTCGTTTCTTGGGTTGCTTTTTTTGGGGGCCGTTTTCGTTTCCATCGGTTTGTTTTCTTCCTCCCTCACCGATAATTCTATCATCTCTTTCATGATCTCTATCTTTTTGTGTGGGTTTATTTATATCGGATTTGAATTTATCTATTCCCTGGATTTTTTCGGAAACTTTGACCTTTTCATCCGCGACCTGGGTGTTTTTGCTCATTACACATCCATTAGCCGCGGAGTAGTTGACAGCCGTGATGTAATTTATTTTTTGAGTGTTATCGTCATTTTTCTTCTTCTTACCAAAATAAAACTGGAAAGCAGAAAATGGGAGAAATAGTTTTGTTCTCATTGAAAACGCTGATTTTTTTTGTTGGTGAAACAAAAAACAGATCAATGCATTTGTTTGATTTACCGAATTATATTTTTTATGTCTGAATTGTCTGTTAAAAATCTCACCTATCGTTATCCCGGTAGTAAATCTTTGGTGTTTTCTGATTTATCCTGTGGCGCTGGACAACGTTTACTCATTACAGGTTCTTCCGGCAGCGGCAAAACAACTTTATTGCATATGCTGGCAGGTATCCTGAAACCACATACAGGCACGATCATGATCGGAAACACCCGGCTGGATGCATTGTCTCCTTCGATGCGTGACCGTTTCAGAGGAAGGCATATGGGGATGATTTTCCAGAAGCATTACTTTCTTTCAGGCATGAGTATTTACCAGAATCTTCGTGTGGCACAGAAAATCGCAGACAAAGCGGGTAATGACCCTCATTATCTTGAACAGTTGCTGGCGAAATTGGGCATTGATTCCCTTCGCGATCAAAAACCTGAGCAATTAAGCCAGGGTGAACAACAGAGATTCTCCATTGCCAGAGCTCTTGCCAACCAGCCCGATTGGGTTTTGGCCGATGAACCCACTTCCAGCCTCGACGATAAGAACTGCGAACAGTTTGTATCCACCATTGACAAAACAAACCCTGCCACAGGATGGATCATTGCCACACACGATCAACGATTGAAACAATATTTCACACAAATTTATTCACTATAAACAAATTACACTGGCATGTATATGCTTCGCCTTGCCTTATCCCGGATTTTTTCCAAACCAGGAAACAGTATCCTGAGTTTACTGCTGTTTGCTATCGGCGGCAGTATTATTTCTTTTTTGATACTGGCAGACCAACAGATGGAGGAAGGGATCAAAAGAAACCTGGCTGATATCGATCTTGTTTTGGGAGCCAAAGGCAGTCCGCTGCAATTAATTCTCTCTTCTGTTTTGCATGCCGATTATCCCACTGGAAATATTTCCCTTGATGAAGCGCATCAAATTGCGAAACATCCTCTTGTGGAAAAGTCCATTCCTCTGGCGCTGGGAGATAGTTACAGGGGATTCAGAATTGTGGGCGCCCCTGTATCTTATCCCGAATTATACAACGCTGAAATGGGGGAGGGGCGATGGTATGAAAAATCTATGGAGGTGGTTTTGGGTTACAAGGTCGCTGAAAATACCGGATTAAAAACAGGGGATGCTTTTTACGGAGTGCACGGTTTTCAGGAAACCGGACATGCCCACGAAGATCATGTCTACATTGTTACTGGTGTGTTGAAAAAAGGAAAAGGCATTACAGATCACCTCATTTTTACTTCGGTAGAATCAGTATGGGAGGTACACGAACACGATCACAGTGAACATGATCACAGTGGACACGATCATAGTGAACACGATCACAGTGAACATGATCGCAGTGGACACGATCATAACGCCCATGATCGTATGGAAGGTGCACACCATGATCATCATTCAGATCATGAGCATTCGTATGAAGATCATCAACATTCGCATGGCGTGCTGAATGAAAAAGAACAGAATACAGAAAAAGGTGCCGTAGACCCGGTTATCGTCTCTATTCGCAAAAAGATTGAATCGGGCCACGATATCAGCAGGGAAGAGATGGAGTTGTATCGTAATTACCTGCAGGGCAACGAAAAAGGGCATCCGGGTTCTGATCGCGAGATCACAGCGATGCTGTTGTTTTATCGCAGTCCGGCCGCTCATATTCAATTACCCTCCCTGATCAATGAAACAACCACCATGCAATCTGCATCACCTGTGTTGCAACTCAACAGGTTGATGAAACTACTGGGGTTTGGATTTGATATGCTTCGTTTACTTGCCTGGGTGATTATTGTGATCAGTGGTCTTAATATTTTTGTCAATTTGCTCAGTCACTTGCGTCAGTCGATGGGCGAAATTGCCCTGATGCGGGTTTTGGGTGCCAATTCTATGAAGGTATTCCTTTTGCTCCTGTTTCAGGGCATTTTTCTTGCATTTGGAGGCTGGTTAGGTGCTTTGTTGTTGGCCCGTCTTGCGGGTTCTGTTTTACCGGGTTTTGCATTTTTGCAGAACTGGTTTTTCATTCAGGTGCAAACAAATGAGTGGTTTCTTCTCTTATACATGTTAGGAACAGGAGTACTTGCTGCACTTATTCCTGCCCTGAAAGCATACAATACCGATGTACATTTTACCCTAACCCGACATTCGCATGTTTAAAGTTTTTATATTGACTGTTTTTTTGCTTTTTTTCTCTGGTCCTCCCGATATGGAGGAGCACTATAACAATGAAACATGGAAAATACTGCTAACGGATGTAAAAATGAAATACCGCTTCAGTGTGGAGTACGGTACTTTCATGCAGGTACCCAGGTTTGGTGAAAGTGTTTCTGAACTCGAAGGGCAGGAGATAACTCTGCGCGGTTTTTTTCTTCCCACCGATGTTACAGGCGATTCTTTTGTTTTATCGCATGTACCCATGCAAATGTGTTTTTTTTGTTCAGGCGCAGGGATAGAAACAGTTGTTGAGTTACAAAGTCTTCCCACCCATGTGATACGGTTCCGCCGGCTGAATACCGATGATTTTATTGAAGTGAAGGGTACATTAAAACTCAATACCGATGATCTTGATCACCTCATTTACATTTTGGAAGACGCATATTTCGTAGGTTTAAGCGACTGAATTTTTTTGAGTCTATCATAGATGAGTCCAGTATAAAAAGTATTTGTCCACAAATTTCCACTAATTTAATTGATGGAAAATCAGCAATATAAAACAAAACAAAATTTACACGAATGTCTAAAAACAAGTTTTTAGACTGTACTCATAGATTATTTGAGAGAATAATAGTCTGTGATGGTTTCACTAAGTTTTTTTTAGCAAAAGGGAAAAGGTAGGTAGAATTGGTCATGTATGTTAATTTTACAATATCTATCACTATTGTCCGGTAAAAATTTGATAAGGCAATTTTGATTGTTTAGATTCCTCACTTCACTTCGTTTCGTTCGGAA
>CAYMLS010000025.1:0-5340 GCA_964390665.1 uncultured Bacteroidales bacterium
AATCGACTGTTTTGAAGGCGAGCCCAACGCAGCAATTGGCGTTTTCTTGCAAGCATTACGTAAATGGATACAATGAAAGAAGAGTAAAACATCAAAAAAATAAATGGGATGTTTTCCCATTGCACTACCATGAAATTTCAGGAGTGATGGGGTTTATACTCCATGATTTTTTCGAGCAACCGTGGATAATCAAAAGGCTTTGTTATAAAATCATCTACGCCGGCCTTAAACGCCATGTTTCGGGTTTCCATAAAAGCATCTGCCGTAAGGGCAATAATGGGCAAAGAAGAATTCCTGAAGTAATTATCTTTGTTTTCACGTATGGTTTTTGTTGCCTGGTACCCATCAATACCCGGCAAGAGCAGATCCATCAGAACCAGATCAAAATCTTCTTTACGCAAGATATCAAGCGCTTCTTCTCCTGTTGCCGCAATGACAAGATCTGCTTTCCATTTTTTTTGAATTACTTTTTTGCCCACAAACTGATTCATTTTATCATCTTCCACCAAAAGTATTTTCATCCCTTCCAGTGTTTTTCCTTCGGCTACCTTTTTCAATGTTTTGTCATGCGTAAAATCAGCCTTCCCTTCTTCCATCTCAATGAAAAAACTAAATACAGACCCTTTTCCTGGTTGACTTTTGGCTTCTATTTTTCCTCCCTGCAACTCAACCAGTTTTTTACAAATACTCAAACCTAATCCGCTTCCACCATACTTTCTGCCTGTGTCAACCTCGGCCTGGGTGAACTTCTCAAAGATGGCATCCAGTCTGTTTTCAGAAATACCTATCCCTGTATCTTTTACCTCAAAGAAAATGCGCCTGTCCTTTGGATCATCGGTTATTTTCTCAACTTTCAGACTAACATTTCCTTTTTCTGTAAACTTAAGGGCATTAGAAAGCATATTATATAAAATTTGCTTCAGACGCAATGTATCTGTTCGTAATATATTGGGTACATTTTCATCAACATGGGTAATCAGTTCAATATTTTTTTCCTTGGATTTTACTTCCAGTGATTTGTACAATTCAAAAATAAGGGATCGCAGGTCAAAATCTTCATGTTCAAACTGGATATTCCCCGATTCAATCTTATTGTAATCAAGAATGTCGTCTATCAGTCCCAGTAAATGGCGTGCAGAAAACTTAACGGTTTCCAGGTTTTCAAGATGATCCTGCTCGAGGTCTTCATGCAACATCAGATCGGTAAGGGAAACCACCGCATTAAGCGGGGTTCTGATTTCATGGCTCATCAGGGAAAGAAATTCAGATTGCGCTTTTCTTGCCATTTCCGCCTCTTCTTTTGCTTGCTTGAGTTGCTTTTCAGCCAGTCTCTTTTCACTCACATCCCGTATGATAGCCTGTACGCGTCTTTTATTATTAACATAAATCCTTGCAAAGCTTACTTCAGCATCGAAAGTTTCTTCTTTACGCAAATGCAACCAGTCAAAATTCTGAGGTTCTCCTTCGCGTACTTTTTTGATGATGTTTTTATAGAGGGCAGAGCTCTTTTCCCCATTATACTGCTGGTCGGCGCTAATATCCAAGTATGATTTTTCCAGGAGCTTTTGCCTTGACATACCCAGCAACTCGCAGGCTTTTTGATTGCAGTCAATGATATTATCTTTTTCGAGAATCAGAATAGGATCATACGATTTTTCAAAAAGGGCCTTAAACTTTTGCTCTGAGGTTTGAAGGTTGCGTTCCACCATTTTGCGCTTGGTAATGTCTTCAATAAATCCTTCCATATAGAAATCTTTGTCAGAATTTCTCTCGTTTACTTTGCGCAAGTGAATAACGGTTTGAATTACACTTTTATCTCTTTTTAATAACTCTTTTTCAATGACAAAGCGATCTTTCTCGCTTTTCACCAATTGCTTAATAAATCCTTTCTCTTTATTGAAATCCGGGAAAAATGATTGCGGAAGGTTGTTGATATCCATCAAAAAATCAACGGTATTGTCGTATCCAAACATGAAGGCGAAAGACTTATTGGCAGATACAAAGGAAAAATTCTTGTCGAGTTTAAAAATCCCCAAAGAGGAATCTTCAAACATCCTGCGGTATTTTTCCTCACTGTCGATCAGTCGTTGTTCAACCATGTTTCGGTCGTGGATATCAATACATGTGGCAATAAATCCTCCGTAATTCCCATCAATATCGGTAAAAGGTCTGCCATGGTTGAGTACCCAACGGTAATTCGAATACTGGTCTTTTAAACGATATTCAACCACAAAAGGAATCTTACTTTTCAAGCTTCGTTGAAAAGAATCGGTGAATATCCGCATATCTTTCGGATGGATGATATCTGAATATTCAATCTTTTTCAATTCTGAAACACTCATTCCTGTAAATTGGCATAAGGTCTGATTGAAGTAATTAAACTCTCCCTCCTGATCACATTGCCAGATCATTACCGGAAAATCCTGCAACAACTTCAGATAAAAATCACGTGCTTTCTGAAGTTTTTGTTCGGCAATTTTACGCTCGGTAATGTTTTCCTTGATGGCAAGGAAATTAATAATTTGTCCTTCATTGTTTTTTACCGGAGTGATGGTGGCCAACTCCCAAAACATTTCCCCTTTTTTCTTTCGGTTTAAAAACTCACCACTCCAGGTATTGCCCGACAAAATTGTTTGCCACATAGACTCATAATCAATCGATGAATTTTCATATTTGATTATCCGGGGATTTTGTCCTATCACTTCATGGGGTGCATAACCAGTAACTTCATAAAATCTGGGGTTAACATACTCTATCACACCCTCTGTGTCGGTGATCACGATGGAGTTGGAGCTTTGCTCAAATGCCTTTGACAAACGCAGCAGGTGTTCTTCGGTTTTTTTTGTCCGCGTTATATCACTCACCGTTGAACGGATCACGATCGAGTTATCTTTATCCGAAAAAACGGTTTTACTCTCTAATTTTACCCATGTTTCGTCTCCATGCTTAACACGCAATCTTAATTGACTGGTCTGATTTTCAGGGTCATCATCATTTAAAGCTTGTAAATGAAAATAAAACGAATCACGTGAATGAAAATCCAAAAAATGAGACAGGTTCTTTTGCACAACCTCTGATTTGGGAAACTGTAGCATCATACAGAAAGATTGATTTGCCTCCAGGATCACTCCTTTGGTATTCATGATCAAATATCCCACAGGGGCATAATCAAACAAATCGGTATACTTGTTTTTTTGCTCCTCTAACTCAGTCTGGGTTTTGAGCATCTCTTCATTTTGCATCTCAAGCTCTATCTGATGAACCTGAAGCTCATGCAGTAAATTCTTAATGTCAGAAACCTGATCTTCGGAGGTCAGTTGTTTTTCATTGTCCAACTTTCGGAGTGTTTCTTCCGCTTTTTTCCTTAACTGTTCAACCTTACTATCAAAAGACATTCTATTAGTTTTTCCTGTAACCTATTTTTAAATCGATCTTCCTGTAAGCATAAATCTATGTAAATCAACATCCTTCATCAGATCCTTTTGCTTTACATGGATAATGCTTTACAATTAGTAGCATTTTTACAATGATTTTGAATTGTAACTATAAAAGTAATTGTTTTTAAGACAAAAGTAAATCTTTATGCTAAAAATCGATCGTTAATCATACAAATAGTTTGTTTTGGATAAAAATACAAAACATGTTATTTTATAAAACGTGAAACTCATCATATTATTGAACCCTGAGTGTGTCAGCAATCCATTATTGAGAATATTTTACTGCAAGCTTCCTGTAAATCTTATGGAATAAACATTTATTAAAATTCTTTATCAAAAATAACCCTTACCTTTGCATGACAAATTGACATATAAAAGCACAATATTCAGATTTCAATGGACATTCAAAGCATAAAACAAAGATTTGGAATTATAGGTCATTCTGCTGTTCTTGACAGGGCTATAGATGTGGCAAGGCAGGTGGCCCCAACAGATATCAGCGTATTGATTAACGGAGAGAGCGGTGTTGGTAAAGAGGTGTTTCCCAAAATTATTCATCAATTGAGTGCCCGCAAACACGGTCCTTTTATTGCCGTAAACTGTGGTGCCATACCTGAAGGAACCATCGACAGTGAACTTTTTGGTCATGAAAAAGGATCTTTTACTGGTGCTCACGAAGCACGCAGAGGATATTTTGAGGTGGTAAACAACGGTACCATTTTCCTGGATGAAGTTGCTGAACTCCCCTTGCTTACACAGGTGCGTTTGCTCAGGGTGCTGGAAAGTGGTGAATTCATGAAGGTGGGATCATCCAAGGCCCTTAAAACCAACGTAAGAGTGGTGGCAGCAACCAACGTAAATTTGCAGGAAGCCATTCAGTCTGGTAAATTCCGCGAAGATCTTTTTTACCGGCTAAATACGGTTCCCATATATGTACCTCCTTTGCGCGAAAGGCAGGAAGACATCATTATGTTGTTTAAAAAATTTTCCTCCGACTTTGCCGAAAAATACCGAATGCCTCCACTTCAACTCACACCTGAGGCAGAACGTATTTTGCTGAACTACAGATGGCCTGGAAATATCAGGCAATTGAAAAATATGGCAGAACAAATATCGGTGATTGAAAACAACAGGATCATCAGCCCGGAGATCGTTCATAAATACCTGCCTCACGCCGCCGATTCCAATCTGCCGGTTTTGGTAAGCGATCTTAAAAAAAATGAAAATGCCATCTCTGAAAGAGACCTGTTATATAAGGTGCTTTTTGACATGAAAAAGGATATTGCTGACCTGAAAAAAATTATTGCAGAACTCGACCGCAGTGGTTTGGTCAGTGGAGATTTCCAGCAGGAGAATCCACAACTTATTAAAAGCCTTTATAACAATATGGAGGACAACGAAAACAACGATATCGTTAGAAATCCCATAGAAGAAAAACCTCGAAACCGACAGGATGACCTTCATCAGATCATTGAAAATTATGAGGAAGAAACCTCTTCAATTGGGGAAGAAAACCTTAGTATACAACATAAGGAAAGAGATTTGATCGTAAAAGCATTGCAAAAACACAACGGCAGAAGAAAAAAAGCAGCAACAGAACTTGGAATCAGTGAAAGAACCCTTTACAGAAAAATTAAAGAATACGACATCCGTTACTGATACATTAAGTTTTTTATCATGCCGCTAATTAACCTACCCAACTTTGTTGAAAATTTTTCGTAAGAAAGCTGATGAAGGACCAAAAAAAATAGCATTTTTAGTTGGGCACATTTGTTGAGAACAATAAAATAAACATTCTTCAATAAGGAATTTTTAATCAGATCTTTATTGCAGACAATAATAACCCTGCTCCCAATGTTAGAAACAGAAACACGGCCTGAAAATGTTACTGACGAAAAAGCAT
>CAYMLS010000025.1:5440-26356 GCA_964390665.1 uncultured Bacteroidales bacterium
CAACAAAAATTTCTGGAAATTATAACAAATCCGTATCAACTGGATAAAAACACACTGACCTTTTTACAAAAAACCGGTGAAGAATATCCTTATTGCCAAAGTATACAGGTTCTGCTGGCGAAAAATATCCAGGAATATGATAAACTGGAATTCGAAAAACAAGTAAACAAGGCCTCGGCATACAGCATCAACAGAAGAAAATTCCAACGCTATATCTCTGGAAAAGACAAAGCAAAATCAGTTAAAATCGCTGAAGATCAAATACTTTCACAGGTTTCTCAACAAAAAGAAAAACCAAAAACAGCAACGAAAGAAAAATCCAACAACCAATCTCTTCTGGAAATTGTAAGAAAAAGACTCAGGGATATTGGCGAAAGAAAACAAACGGGTTATACGGAACCCAAACAAAATGAAACAACCGGCAAAAATACCTTCATTGATCAAAAAAAGGAACCGGTTTTAACCGACATTTCGCATACAGCATCAGATGAAAATGAAAAGACAAATCACCTGAATCAGTTATCTTTTGAGATTGACATCGATCAACTTCATCAGATAAAACCTCTCCGGTCATTTGCCCCGGAAAGATATAGAGCATATCAGATAAGTATTGCAGAAGAAGATACACAAGAACAACCAAAGCAGGAAAGCATACAGGAAGATAACCGGGAATCTCCTCAAAACATTACCGGACAAGAAAAAGACGAAGAAACTGTAATAAGCGAAGAAAAAACTCCGGATGGCGCTTTAAAAAACCAGGAAAAAACGGAAATACCAAAAGTAAAAGAAACAAAAGAAGCGGAAGAAACACACGCAAAGCTGCCTGAAGTTGACACCAAAGAAAAAGACAAAACTGAAACTACAAACAAATCCTTTGAAAGAGTAAAAGGTTTGCCTGGTAGAAAACCCAGCATCAGTGAACTGATCGATAAATTCTTAAAAGAAGATCCACGCATCAAAGTGAGTAAAGATCTGCCTGAAGAGCAAGAAGATCTCTCAGCCAGAAGCACCAGCGAAGATCCTCAGATAGCCACAGAAACACTTGCCAATGTATACCTGAAACAAGGCAATAAAGAGAAAGCACTTGATATATATGAAAAATTATGTTTGAAATTTCCACAAAAAAGCAGTTACTTTGCAAAAAAAATCATTGAAATAAAAAACGAACTAAATACTTAAAAGAAAAAATAATGGGCTTATATGTATTATTATCGGTTCTGATCCTGATAACATGTGTTTTATTGGTGCTTATTGTACTGGTTCAGAATTCTAAAGGTGGCGGATTGGCATCCAATTTCGCCTCCAGCAATCAAATCATGGGTGTAAGAAAAACCACTGACTTTTTAGAAAAAGCCACCTGGACACTTGCAATTGTACTTTTATTTCTTACCCTCACTTCTACTTTTGTAATACCAAGAGGACAAGTTGCCGATACACCTCAAAGCGAAGTCAGAGACAGAATACCCATGACCCCGGCTCCTGGTTTTGGAGACGCACCAGAAAACGAGCAACCACAATCGGAAGAAGTACCAGAAATTCCTGATCTGGAAGAAGAGCAATAAAACGCTTTTTACCCCCTTGCCTACTTTTGGAAAACTATATCACCAGTGTCAGATTGTCATTCAGTCTGACACTTTTTTTTTGCTGCCATGTCAAAAACTACAAAAATGACATACAAAAGGCATTTTTTATGCTTTGGCATAAAAAATGACACAAGGCGTGTGGTTTGAAAAAACTAAGAAAAACAACATACTTTTTTAATTCATCAATTATTGTTTAACAAATTAAAAATGAGTAAAATGGCAAATATAAGTATTAAACCTTTAGCAGATCGCGTATTGGTAGAGCCTGCTGCCGCAGAAGAAAAAACATCAGGTGGGATTATTATTCCGGACACTGCCAAAGAAAAACCACAAAAAGGAACTGTTGTAGCAGTGGGCCCTGGATTAAAAGATGAACCCCTTCAGGTAAAAGAAGGAAATTCGGTATTGTATGGAAAATATTCCGGAACCGAGATCAACATTGACGGAAAAGACTATCTCATTATGCGCGAATCAGATATATACGCCATTTTGGGATAACCCTGATCAGTAGAAAAAACAAATTATTAATATTTAAATAAAAATTAATTATGGCAAAAGATATAATTTTTAATATTGAAGCAAGAACTGCCCTGAAAAGTGGCGTTGACAAGCTTTCTAATGCGGTAAAGGTAACCCTGGGACCCAAAGGAAGAAATGTGATCATTGATAAAAAATTTGGCGCGCCCACCATCACCAAAGATGGTGTTACAGTAGCCAAAGAAATTGAACTGGAAGACGCTATAGAAAATATGGGCGCTCAAATGGTAAAAGAAGTTGCCAGCAAAACAGCTGATGTGGCTGGTGATGGTACTACTACAGCTACCGTTTTGGCACAAGCCATCTTCAACAATGGTTTGAAAAACGTTACCGCTGGTGCCAATCCAATGGATTTAAAAAGAGGCATCGACAAAGCGGTGGAAAAAGTAATTGAAAACCTCAGAGTGCAAAGCAAAGAGGTTGGCGACAGCATCGACAAAATTGAGCAGGTGGCAACCATCTCTGCCAACAACGACCCCAGTATTGGTAAACTCATTGCTGAAGCAATGGGAAAAGTGAAAAAAGAAGGTGTTATCACCATTGAAGAAGCAAAAGGTACCGAAACAGAAGTGAAAATTGTGGAAGGTATGCAGTTCGACCGCGGATACATCTCTCCCTACTTCGTCACCGATACCGAAAAAATGGAAACTGTTTTTGAAGATCCTTATATCCTGATCCATGACAAAAAAATCAGCACAATGAAGGATTTCCTGCCCATTCTTGAAAAAGTTGTACAGAGTGGAAAACCGCTGTTGATCATTTCAGAAGATGTTGATGGTGAAGCATTGGCTACTTTGGTAGTAAATAAATTACGCGGATCATTGAAAATTGCTGCTGTGAAAGCTCCCGGTTTTGGTGACCGCAGAAAAGCAATGCTTGAAGATATCGCTATCCTAACTGGTGGTACTGTTATCAGCGAAGAGCAGGGATACAAACTGGAACAAACTGATCTTTCTCAGTTAGGAAGGGCAGAAAAGATAACCATTGACAAAGATAATACGACCATTGTAAGCGGTAAAGGCGATGCTGAACTTATCAAAGCCCGTGTAAACCAGATCAAATCTCAAATCGAAAATACGACCAGTGACTATGATAAAGAAAAACTGCAGGAAAGACTTGCAAAATTAGCTGGTGGTGTTGCTGTATTGTATGTTGGTGCTGCAAGCGAAGTGGAAATGAAAGAGAAAAAAGACCGCTTCGATGATGCTCTGCATGCCACACGCGCAGCTGTTGAAGAAGGTATTGTGCCCGGAGGCGGTATTGCATATTTGAGATCTCTGGAAGCCATTGCCAACCTCGAAGGCGAAAATCAGGATGAAACCACCGGTATCAAAATCGTGAAAAAAGCGCTGGAAGAACCTCTCCGCCTGATCGTTGCCAATGCCGGCATCGAAGGATCCATCATTGTACAAAAGGTGAGAGAAGGAAAAGAAGATTTCGGATTCAATGCTCGTACCGAAACCTACGAAAACCTTTACCAAAGTGGTGTAATTGACCCCACAAAAGTAACCCGCGTGGCATTGGAGAATGCATCCTCTATCGCTGGTATGCTGCTCACTACCGAATGTGTTCTGGCTGAAATCAAAGAAGATAAACCAGAACCTCCAATGAACCCAGGTATGGGCGGTATGGGTGGAATGGGTGGAATGATGTAAAAATCCATCTTACAAACCATCATATTACTCTCAAAAAAAACCCGGTGCAAAAGCATCGGGTTTTTTTATTTTTTGTGATAATTGTATCCAGGGAAAAGCAATTGTTTGATTACGCGGTATTTTACAAAAAAGATCTTTTCCTGCAAAAATTATCAACGATACCCACCAGGAACTAAAAGCAGCAGTCATCCGATAATCAGCGTTCGATCATTAAGGAACAAAAGCAGATATGTGTGCATTTCGCTGCGGTTGGTCACAGAAAAAATCAACGGGTTTTACCAGTTATTTATGGCTCAACAAATATTTTTATATCTCCTGCCGTAACAATATCACCAGGTTTGATCTTCGCCCTTTTACGGGTATCAACTTTATCATTTACTTTGATCAGTCCCTGATCTATCATTACTTTTGCCTCACCTCCTGTACCGCTGATATCAAGGACTTTGAGCAATTTAAACAATTCAATAAAATCTCCGTTCAGCGGAAATCTGATCTGCTGCATAACTTAATCCTCAGTTTCTGTAATCACTATCTTTTCAATTTTATCGCCCTGTTCTATTTGGTCAATCACATCCAACCCTTCGAAAACTTTACCAAAACAGGTGTGTTTGCGATCTAGATGTTGGGTATTTTGCCTGCTATGGCAGATAAAAAACTGAGACCCGCCCGTATCTCTTCCGGCATGCGCCATGGAAAGAACACCCCGGTCATGATATTGGTTATCGCCATCAAGTTCACAAGGAATGGTGTAACCCGGTCCACCTGACCCTGTTCCATAAGGGCATCCGCCCTGAACAACAAAATCAGGAATCACTCGGTGAAATGTCAATCCATCGTAAAAACCTTTTCGCGATAGATCTACAAAATTCTTTACCGTTTTAGGAGCATCCTTTTCATAAAAATTTACTTTCATCAAACCTTTTTCGGTATGTATTTCTGCCTTGATCATAAAAAATTATGTTTTTCTTTTGCTTTGCACTATTGCAAGGGCAAACCTAAGAAAAATTTACTTGTAAACATAATTTTTTAATTGCCACGCATCAAACCAGTTTTTGCGTATCCTGACTACTAAAAAACAATCCCTCTCATTTATATGATCAAAACATCCATTCCGTTGAAGGTTATCTGCCATACATTTACTAATTTCGCAAATTGAAAAATCAAACATCAAATCTGCATCATGGAATATAATTTTAAAGCAATTGAGCCCAAATGGCAAAAATACTGGATCGACAATCAAACCTATAAAACAGAAACAGATCCTTCAAAGCCCAAATACTATGTGCTGGATATGTTTCCTTATCCCTCGGGTGCAGGATTGCATGTAGGCCATCCTCTTGGATACATAGCCTCTGATATTTATACCCGGTACAAAAGACAAAAAGGGTTTAATGTTTTGCATCCTATGGGTTATGATGCCTATGGACTGCCTGCCGAACAATATGCCATTCAAACAGGGCAACATCCTGCCATTACCACCGAAAAAAACATCAAAAGATACCGGGAACAACTGGATAAAATCGGTTTTTCTTTCGACTGGAACCGCGAAGTGCGCACCTGCGATCCAAAATACTACAAATGGACGCAATGGACATTTATCCAACTTTTTAACCATTATTTCGACAACACCAGCCAAAAAGCAAAACCCATTGCTGAACTGATATCTGTTTTCGAAAAAAATGGCAATGTAGACCTGGATGTGGCATCTGATGAGGTGATCTCTTTTTCTGCCACTGATTGGCACAAAATGGATGAAAAACAACAACAGCAGATATTGATGAACTACCGCCTGGCCTACCTGTCGGACACCATGGTGAATTGGTGCCCTGCTCTGGGCACTGTGCTGGCCAACGATGAGGTGAAAGAAGGTTTTTCTGTAAGGGGCGGACATCCCGTAGAAAGAAAAAAAATGCAACAGTGGTTCCTGCGCATTACTGCATATGCCGAAAGACTACTCGAGGGACTGGATAGCGTTGACTGGAGCGAATCATTAAAAGAAATACAAAAAAACTGGATCGGAAGATCTGAAGGCGCTACGATTTTCTTTGATCTCAAAGATCATGAAGGACATCTGGAAGTTTTTACTACCCGTCCTGACACCATCTTTGGCGCTACTTTTATGGTTATTGCTCCCGAACATGAAGCTGTTGACAAAATCACCACTTCTGATTACAAGGAAAAGGTGCACGACTACATAAAAATGGCCAAAAACAAATCGGAGCGCGAGCGAATGGCTGAAGTCAAAACCGTTAGCGGACAATTTACAGGCGGTTATTGCGTACACCCCTTTTCGGGTAAACCCATACCTGTTTTTATTGCAGATTATGTGCTGGCCGGATATGGAACCGGAGCCATTATGGCTGTACCGGCACACGATAGCCGTGATTACAATTTTGCCAAACACTTTGACCTGCCCATTGTTGAGGTTGTGCAAGGGGGGAATATTGAAGAGGAATCTTATGATGCCAAAGAAGGGAAACTGATCAATTCGGATTTTTTGAACGCTTTGGATGTCCCCAAAGCCATTCAATCTGCAATTGCCAAACTGGAAGAAAAAGGTATCGGAGAAAAGAAGATAAACTTCCGGTTGCGCGATGCCATTTTCAGCAGGCAAAGATACTGGGGTGAGCCTTTCCCTGTATTTTATAAAGAAGGAATACCTTATGTTCTTCCGGAAGAGAAATTACCATTAGAACTGCCGGAAGTAGATAAATACCTGCCCACAGAATCAGGTGAACCCCCTTTGGCAAGGGCAAAAAACTGGCAAACAGAAGAAGGGTATCCATTAGAGACCAACACCATGCCAGGATTCGCCGGTTCGAGCGCCTATTACATCAGGTACATGGATCCGCATAATGAAACACAACTTGTTTCTGAAGAGGCCATCAACTACTGGCAGGATGTTGATCTTTACATCGGTGGAGCAGAACATGCCACAGGACATCTTATTTATTCCAGGTTCTGGAATAAATTCCTTTGTGATATTGGGGTAAGTATAAAACAGGAACCTTTTAAAAAATTGATTAACCAGGGAATGATTCAGGGAAGGTCTAATTTTGTATACCGCATAAAGGGAACTCAAAAGTTCGTTTCGTACAATTTGCGAAAAGAATATGATGCCATGCCCATACATGTGGATGTAAATATTGTTGATAATGACATCCTTGACCTGGAAGCTTTTAAAAAATGGAACCCCGAATACAAGGATGCAGAATTTATGCTTGAAGATGGAAAATACATTTGCGGATGGGAAGTAGAGAAAATGTCAAAATCATTCCATAATGTAGTAAATCCGGATGACCTGATTGAAAAATATGGTGCCGATACACTCCGCCTTTATGAAATGTTCCTCGGCCCGCTTGAATATGCCAAACCCTGGGATACAAAAGGTATCGAAGGAGTATTCAGGTTTATCAGAAAATTATGGCGTCTTTTTCATAATGAACAGAATGAACCCGATATTTCTGACCAGAAACCGACTCCCGAAGAATTGAAAGTGCTGCATAAAACCATCAAAAAGGTGGAAGAAGATATCGAACGCTTTTCTTTTAACACCGGGGTAAGCGCCTTTATGATCTGTGTAAACGATCTGTCGGATCTTAATTGCAACAAACGGGACATACTCTCCCCTCTTACCATCCTGATTTCTTCATTTGCACCCCATCTGGCAGAAGAATTGTGGCATCTTTTGGGAAACACCTCCAGCGTGGTCAATGCATCTTTTCCAAAATGGAAAGAAGAACACATTGCTGAAAACACCATTCAGTATCCGGTTTCTTTTAATGGCAAAACACGTTTCAAAGTTGATCTGCCCGCAGATGCCTCACCAAAAGAAATAGAAAAAACAGTGTTGGAAATGAAAGAGGCAGAAAAATGGCTGCAGGGAAAAACACCCAGAAAAGTAATTGTGGTGCCCGGAAGGATTGTAAACGTGGTGGTCTGAGCATTCTCAACATCTTTTATCATAGCATATAAAAGAGGTAAAAAACACCTTTGGAATATTTTTTGTTTTATGATGGAAAACAACGGAAAATGAATAACCTGATTTTTCGTTTACATCATAATACTATGAACCGAGCCAAGACAAATTTTTTGACACACACGCGCATCTCCTTATTTATTTTGAAGACCGGATGGTGTAAAGTTACAAACCTTGCCCTCCTGATCCTGCTTCCTTTGCATCTTTCAGCACAGGATTTCCGCCAGTGGGAAAACAATGCTTTTCAAAAAGGTGAAAAAATGCACTACCGGGTGTTTTATAACAGCATGCTTACGGGCAATGTAACTGCTGGTAATGCTTCCTTGCGCATTGAAAAACAAGCCCGGAAGGTAAAAAACCGCCAAACAATGCATATCAAAGCCGAAGGCAACACAAAAGGAGCTTTCAGTTTCTTCTTTAAGGTGATGAATCGGTACGAAACGTTTATTGACGAACAAGCCATCGTTCCCATGCTATTCAGGCAAAGCTTACGGGAAGCAAAATACAGGAAAAATCAAACCATTTCTTTCAATCAGGAAAAGAACTATGCCATCGTTGATAATGAAATTGTACAAACGACTGAAAACGTACAGGATATCATTTCCTCTCTCTACTTTATGCGTACCTACAACTTTGATACGGCAAAAGTAGGCGATGTTTACAGCATTCAATTCCTGCTCAACGATAGTGTACACGTATCGCGAATCCTGTTTGAAGGGCGCGAAAAAATAAAAACAAAAAAGGGCACCTTTCACACACTACGCTTCAGACCCGAAGTACTTATTGGCGATGTATTCAGCCAGGAATATCCTATGACATTGTGGGTGTCTGACGACAAAAATAAAATACTGATCGCTGCCGAAACTGAAATCATTGTGGGAAGCCTGAAAATGGAAATTACTGACTACTCGGGTCTGAAAAATCCACTAACTTCGCTTGTTGAAAATTAATTTGTAATAAAAGTCTTTTACAAAAGTCATAACCCGATTCTAAACAAAAAATAAATGCAAGGCATGAAAACGCTACTTTCTATTGCTCTCGAAGCTTCTGAGGCAATCATGGATATTTACAGGAAAAATGAAACCCATATAAACTACAAAGCAGATGACTCACCACTAACACAGGCCGACCGCAAGGCACATAAGATCATCGTACAGCGGCTGAAAGAAAACTTTCCCCAAATACCTGTTCTTTCTGAAGAAGGGGATATACCCGACTACGATGAAAGAAAATCATGGGATGAATTTTGGCTGGTCGACCCCCTCGACGGTACCAAAGAATTTATCAAAAGATCTGGCGAGTTTACTGTCAATATTGCTCTTATCAGAAAAGGAAAACCTGTATCAGGCATTGTTCACGTTCCTACACAAGGTCTGTCTTACTTTGCTGAAAATCAAAAAGCATACAAATTGAAAGGAACTGATATATCCCGTAAAGAACAGATCAGCACACGCAAACTCAACCCAGATCAACTTGTTGTCGCCGGAAGTCGCGATCATGCGGGTCCCCGGTTAAAGTCTCTTCTGGAAAAAAACCCACAGGCAACCCTGAAAAGTATGGGGAGCTCGTTAAAATTTTGCCTGGTGGCCATGGGTGAAGCTGATATTTATTACCGCGATCTGCCAACCATGGAATGGGATACTGCTGCCGCCCAGGCCGTGGTAGAAGCTGCCGGAGGAATTGTAATGAATGAATCCGGACAACCGCTTACCTACAACAAAGAATCTGTTAAAAACCCATATTTTATAGCACTTGGCGATAAGCTTTTTGACTGGAAGCAGATCTTTTGACCCACAGATCTATCCATGGGAGAAAAAATCCACCTCCTGTTTTTTGTTAATGCTTTTCTATTTTTGCTCGTAGATCACATTTCTCTCTTTCAGATAATCCATTACAAAATGGAAATTATCGCTATCCATGCCTATCAATTCCGGAGGGAAAACACCTTTTCCTGAAAACTTCTTCTGAAGGATCAACTCTGCATGAGCGGTAGCCGTGAAACCCGTTGTGCGCGCCATGGATGTGAGTTTTGATTTTTCGTCGTACTCGTCGTATAAGTCAAAAACAATCGTTTTCTCTTTCCCGTCCATTTCTCCCTGAGCGGTAATGCGCATCACGGTAAACTCTTTTTCATTGGGGTTTAACTGCCAGTCGTTGATCAGTATTCTACTGGTGAAATCTATGGGACGAATAGAGGTGTTCTTAATTTTTATCGGATCTTTGTCAAAAAATCCTGCTGTTTTTAATGCCTGTATCAGGTGAATATGCCCCGGATAGCGTAAAGTTTTTTCCTTCATGTTGGGGATATGAGATAAGTTCTTTAACAATGAGCGCAACCCATCGGTATAAAAAGCTTCAAGCGTACCTACATTCCCGAAAAACATCAGCTCCGGTTCACTCATGGCAGGTTTGGTCATCATCCTGCCTTTTTCTGTATACCTTGCATCTCGCGTATACTCTTCCACAACATCCACAGGAGAAAAAGGTGCTTTGTAGTTAAACGGATAAATTTTCACCTTAGGCAAACCGCCCACAACATATTCAAAACTATGTATATCCATTTTTTCGTTGAGATAACCCGCGATCAGATTGGGCATACCGGGCGCCACGCCACAATCGGTAATGGCAGTAACCCCCTTCCTGGCAGCCAGGGTGTTCAGATCCATAAAATCTTCAGGCATAAAGGAAATATCCACAATATTTTTTCCGGCCTGTATCACATTTTTCAGCAGATCATAACCCATAAATCCAGGAACGGCAGATACAACAAGATCAAAATCAGAAACCAGTTCTGTAATCATATCTTCATTCATCAGATTTACAGGAGCGATTTTTACCGGATAATTTTCCTTTAGAAAGTCCAGCGACTTTTCATCAATATCGGCAGCGGTTACATCATGGCGGGCAGAAAGGTCAATAGCAATTGCCTTTCCAACCATTCCGGCACCAAGAACTAAAATTTTATTCATAGGTCTTCGTTTTTAAAGGGTGAAAATAATTATAAACTCCCGGTTAGAAAAAAATAAATCTTCTGCAAAGTGTCATTGGCTGCAGGATTTGTGCTTTCAGTATGCTATTTTTCATTCTCCGGGAACACTAAGTTAATAAAATTGATATCACTTCAATAATTAACGGGAAAAAATAATGGAAAAGGTTTAATTTTGTTGAAGAGAATGATATTTTTGCGCTTCAGCCCATCAAATATTTATGCAATTACACAACTCCTCATCCGATGTTTTTTCCCGACGGAAAATTTCCGTTATTTCCTTTATGGTATTAATCGGGATATTATATCTGTCCCGCTTGTTTTATATTCAGGTAATCGATCATAGGTATAAGATTTTTGCCAACAGTAATGTTCAAAGGGTTATTACGGATTATGCCGCCCGTGGACTTATTTATGATCGCAACGGCGAATTACTTGTTTATAATGACCCCTATTACGACCTGATGGTTATTCCTGGTCAGGTACGCGAAATAGATACTGCAGAATTTATTGGTCTCATTGATATCACCAGGGAGCAATTTGAAAAAAGAATGACTGAAGCAAAGCAATACAGTCCTTTCAAAGCCACACTTTTCGAAAAACAGATACCCAAAGATCAATATGCACGCATTCAGGAAAAACTTTTTAAATTTCCTGGATTTTACGTGCAACCACGTACACTGAGAAAATACCCCCATACTACTGCTGCCCACACCTTTGGATATGTGGGTGAAGTTGGAAAAGCAACCATTGAAAGAGATCCTTACTACCGAATGGGTGATTACATTGGCATTTCGGGTATTGAAAAACACTATGAGGAAATTCTGAGAGGCAAAAAAGGTAGCAGGGTTGTATTGGTAGATGCTTACAATCGCGATATAAGTTCTTTCCAGGAGGGAAGATACGATACAATGGCAGTTACAGGTACCGACCTCTATACCTCACTCGATCTGGAGCTGCAAATGTATGGAGAGAAGCTTCTCCAAAACAAAAGGGGCAGCATTGTGGCTATTGAACCCTCTTCAGGCGAAATTCTCGCACTGGTTACCTCACCGGGATACGACCCTAATCTGCTTGTAGGCAGGGTTCGGTCAGGAAATTACCGCAAACTGCAGCAAGATACTGTGAAACCTCTGTTTAACCGTGCTTTGATGGCCAGTTACCCGCCGGGCTCTGTTTTCAAAATTGCCAACTTTCTTGTAGGGCTGCAAGAAGGTGCCATTACGGAAAAATCCAGATACTCCTGTCCTGGATACTACTACAGCGGGGGTATCACAGTAAGATGCCGTTCGCATCCCTCACCGGTAGATGTGAAAAGTGCCATCAAACACAGTTGCAATACTTTTTCCTGCATCCAGTTCCGGAACACTTTGGAACTAAATAAATTCGGATCCATTCAACAAGCATTAAACACATGGCACGATCATATGGAGAGTCTGGGATTCGGACGTACTTTCGACAGCGATCTGCCTTACGAACTGAGCGGGCAGCTCGGCAGCTCCGATTACTATGATCAGATCTATGGATCCAATGGATGGAGAGCACTTACTGTAATTTCTTTGGCCATAGGACAGGGTGAGATCGGAACCACACCCCTGCAACTGGCTAACATGGCAGCTATTGTAGCCAACAGAGGGTACTATTATACCCCTCATATTGTGAAAGCCACAGAAAATATATTGAAACTGAACGCCAAATATCTCGAACCCCATCAAACAACCATTGACTCTGTTCACTTCGAGACACTTGCTGAAGCGATGCTGGAAACTGTTGAATCGGGAACAGGACGGTTTTCAAGAATCCCGGATATACCCATGGCCGGTAAAACAGGTACTGTTCAAAACCCTCACGGTGAAAATCATTCTGCCTTTGTAGCATTTGCCCCTTTTGATGATCCGAAAATTGCTATTTCTGTAATAGTAGAAAATGCCGGAGGGGGTTCTGCCTGGGCAGCACCTATTGCCAGTTTAATGACTGAAAAATATCTAACCGGTGAAGTGAAAAGATCCTGGTTTGAACAACGAATACTTGATGCTGAATTTTTAACCTTCGGAACCAATACAGATAACAGCCAGTGATGATGTTTCTCTGCCAATATTTTTTTTGCTTGAATCCTAAAACACCGGGCAATTTCAAAAATGTTTGCTTCAATAAAAAAGAACCTGATCATAAAAGGAGGAGATTTCCTCGCAGCAAAAATGAGATTTGAATTATTTAAATTTTGAACAGATGAACCGGACTATGTCAAACATATTGACGAACATATCTGAGATTTTTTTCTCCGGAACGAGTTGTAGGGTTCATCACCAAAGTGTCGCCAAACACCCCTCTGCGAAATGACGGGGCTGGGCATCTGACCGAATCAATAAAATATTATACAGGAATGAAAACCCAATTTGACTTTTTTACGCGTTTAGATAAAACCACCATATTCATTTATCTTCTACTGATTCTTATTGGTTGGGTCAATATATATGCTGCAGAGTATAGCGAAAACTACACGAGCATACTTAACTTCAACCAAAGCTATGGCAAACAGTTTATCTGGATTCTAACTGCCATTGTGCTGGCCGTGGTTGTTTTAACAATCGATGCAAAATTCTTTTTCGCTTTTGCCTATGTGCTTTTTGGTATTTCCGTGGTTTTACTCATCGGTGTTTTATTTTTCGGAACCGAGATCAACGCCTCCAAATCATGGTTTCAAATAGGAGGTATTGCCATACAACCGGCAGAATTTACAAAATATACGACAGCACTTGCAATGGCCCGCATCATTTACGATAACCGCAGCCGTACCCGCGATTTGAGAGCACTCATCAAACCTCTCTCTATCATGTTATTACCCATAATCCTTATCTTTCTTCAAAACGACACGGGTACTACGCTGGTATTTTTTGCCTTTGTTATTGTTCTTTACCGCGAGGGATACCTTCCGGGAATCATTCTTATTCTGGGGATTATTTCAGCGGGTTTGTTTATTCTTACACTCATATTCAACGAATATTATGTAATGGCCTTCCTCACCCTTGCCGGAATCATCATTGGGATCATAATGAGAAAAAAGCAGGGTGCGATCGGTCAAATATTTCTGATTTTGATCGTCATGAATGCCTATGTATTTCTGGTCAGCTACGTCTATGATGAGGTATTGCAACCTCACCAGAAAAACCGTATTGCGGTTTTAATTGATGAAACCGTTGATACCCGTGGAGCAGGTTATAACCTTCATCAATCAAAAATAGCCATTGGTTCTGGCGGATTATGGGGAAAGGGGTTTTTGCAGGGAACACAAACCAAGTTTAATTTTGTGCCCGAACAAAGTACCGATTTTATTTTTTGCACCGTAGGGGAAGAATGGGGCTTTTTCGGTAGTTTTGTACTCATTGTTTTGTTTCTAACTTTGATGATCAGGTTAACTTTGATGGCTGAAAGGCAAAAATCATCCTTCAGCAGGATTTTCGGTTATGCACTTGTGTCCATTCTGTTCTTTCATTTTCTGATCAATATAGGTATGACCATCGGACTGATTCCTGTTATCGGAATCCCATTGCCTTTTATCAGTTATGGGGGATCCTCTTTGTGGTCATTCACCATTTTTCTGTTTACTTTTTTAAAACTAGATTCAAAAAGACTTGAATTAATGTAAAATACAAGTTATATGCACATTGCATTGTTTGGAAGACGCTTCAATCCTGAATTTTTTCCGGTCATTCAAAATATGATCCTGACCATGGAAAAGCATAAGGTGAGTTTCCTGATCTATGAAAAATTTTTTGAGTTTTTAAAAGGCAACATCCGGTTTCAAAACGATACAAAAGTTTTTAATAACCATCATGAATTATCATCATCATCCGTTTCATGTATGATCAGCCTGGGGGGCGATGGTACCCTTCTGGACACATTGCCCCTGATCAGAAACTCCGGCATTCCGGTTTTAGGGATCAACACCGGGCGGCTGGGATTTCTTTCCTCAGTCTCTACAGATGAAATGGAAACTTCGGTAAAAGAGCTTTTGGAAAAAAAATACAAGGTTGATCAGCGATCATTGCTATACCTTGACAGCGGGCAGGCAAAACTTTTCGATTCTTTTCCCTATGCCCTCAACGAAGTTACACTTATCAAGCGCGACAACACAACCATGATCTCCATCAGCGCTTTCGTGAATGGAAAATACCTCAACACATACTGGGCCGACGGATTAATGGTTGCAACGCCTACCGGATCAACCGGATACTCATTGAGTTGTGGGGGTCCGATCATTTCTCCCGACTCAGAAAACTTTATCATTACACCTATTGCTTCTCACAATCTTACAGTCCGACCTATCGTTATTAAAGATGATTCACTGGTTAAATTCAAAGTGGAAGGACGTATACAAAGTCATTTGATCGTCATGGATTCAAGAACCCTTCCTTTGGAAAAATCAATAGACCTCTATATAAAAAAAGCAGATTATAAGATTAATCTCATCAATACCGGCCAAAAAGATTTCTTTACAACCATCAGAAACAAATTGGCATGGGGGTTTGACAAAAGAAATTAAGTTAGTTATCAACATCAAACAGGTTAAAATGAAGTAAACAAGTTATTTAAACCTTGATTTTTTCAAACTTTTCGCAATTTTAATTACTTTTGCATTCTTAAAACAACAGATTAAAACCATAACTTTTAAAATGCGAAATACCGCAATATATCTCATAACCTTTCTCTTTTTTCTCTTTTTGTTTGCTGAGGCAAATGCACAAAGATGGAAAAGAGAAAGACACCATTTGATTTTTGGAACTGGCGCTGCCGGTTTTATGGGTGAGTTGGGCGGTTCTGATGATATAGGTACCAATGGAATAAAAGATTTTGATATAGAATCGGTAAGACCATCTTTTATGGCAGGATACCGCTATATGCTGTTGAAAGATGTTGGAATTGCCACCACCCTTTCCACAGGTTTTATTACCGGCGATGACAAAAACACCTCTGAACCATTCAGAAGCAACAGAAATATCAATTTCCGTTCTACCGTTATCGAATTGGCCGTGAAGGGGCAATACTACTTTTTTGATATGGATAGACAAGGGGCACGACATCGCAGAATCACTGGTTCACGGGGGGTAAGAGGCAGTTTTAGTTTTTCTGCGTACGCTTTTGCTGGTATTGCAGGGTTTTATTTTAACCCGCAAGGCTATTTCGAGTCCTCGAATTACAATGGTATTGTTCCACAGGAAGATCTTCCTTCTGATGGTTGGTATTACCTGAGAAACCTACATACCGAAGGACAGGGATATTTCCCCACCCGTAAAACGTACCTCCCCGTTTCCGTATCCATACCTTTCGGCCTGGGTGCTATGGTTCACATTAACAGAAATATTTCCATTGGCATTGAATATGGTTACCGGAAAACGTTTACAGACTATATGGATGATGTGAGTACAACATATGTAAACCCTGAAATTTTTCAGGAAATTTTTCCTGACAACCCCGGCAGGATGGCATTGGCAGAATATTTTTCAAACCCTTCTGTCAACAGTCTCGAAAAAAGTGTTACTGCGCCAGGACAGCAGAGGGGAAATCCATACAATACAGACACCTACATGTTTAGTTTTATAACATTATACTATAAATTCCCTGATTTCAGAAGACCTGCCGGTGCTCCGCGCTTTTAAGGCAATAACGCTTTTCTTCTGATTCAAAAAGCCTGACAAAATAAAGCTTATCCTCCAACGTTTTTCAAAAGCAGAATTATTGTGGTTTATGTTGTTTGTTTTGATGATGCTGAACTTTTGAAAAAACCTTTTATCATGTCGGAAAACCTATTCTCTGGAAAATTAATTATTAAATCTGTTCTCATTTTAGTGATCTTCACACCTTTTTTCTTTATTCAGGCACATGCCCAAAAAAGCGAATTGGGTGTTTTTTTCGGAACTTCTTTCTATATGGGAGACCTTAACCCCGAAAAACCCTTTTCAATGCCACAGATCAGCGCTGGTGCCTTGTACAGGTTCAATATCAATGAAAATGTTGCCTTACGTCTCAACGGCATGTTTGGACGTGTGGCTTCCGATGATGCGATTGTTGGGTACAATACCGACCGCAACTTAAGGTTTCAGTCTCGCATCAGCGAGCTATCATTACAAGGTGAGGTTAATTTCCTGTACTACATACCCGGTGATGTTGAAACACCTTATACACCCTACATTTTTGGCGGTGGAGGTGTTTTCCGTTTCAACCCCCAGGCAGATATCAATGGGGTGATGTATAACCTCCGGGAATTAAATACCGAAGGACAGGGCTCTGATATGTATCCTGACAGAAAACCTTATTCTACCATCTCTTTCAACTATTTATTCGGGGTGGGTTTTAAGTTTAACATTACCCGGCAACTTACAAGTGCTTTTGAATGGGGCATGCGCAGAACCGGCACCGATTACCTTGATGATGTCAGCACCACATACCCTCATACTGCTGCAGTTGCAAACGACACCCGCGCACTTGAACTTTATGACAGAAGCCTGACCAACCGGGGGCAAAATGCAGGATTTGCAAGAGGAAATCCAAACACCAATGATTGGTATTCTTTTGCCGGTATCGTGCTTACTTTCAGGATCAAAAACTTAACCCGGAGCAAATGCCCGGCTTACAATTAATTTTTCATAAACTTTGGACCATTTCTTTCATTTATAGAAACTAATACGGAAATTTGTGCCTATTTTTTCAGACGGTCATGTGATTTTACAAACCAAAATGGATTTCAAGCAAAACATTAATAAGAATAAACTGCCCCGACATATCGCGATAATCATGGATGGTAACGGAAGATGGGCAAAGCAGAGAGGCAAAGAAAGAGTATTCGGGCATGAAAATGGAATTCAGGCTGTAAGAGATACCATAGAAGCAGCAGGTGAAATTGGCGTAAAATATCTGACTTTTTATGCGTTTTCTACTGAAAACTGGTGCCGCCCGCAAATAGAAGTAGATACACTGATGGAATTGTTGGTAGGAGCCATTAAAAATGAAACACCCAAATTACTTGAAAAAGGGGCACGCCTGATGGCCATCGGAGACATTAACTCATTGCCCGGCAAATGCAGAGA
Source organism: uncultured Bacteroidales bacterium (assembly GCA_964390665.1). Lineage (GTDB taxonomy): Bacteria > Bacteroidota > Bacteroidia > Bacteroidales > UBA7960 > SKVR01. The sequence goes on from CAYMLS010000025.1 coordinate 23,266, forward strand.
ACAACTGGAGCAGGCAATGGAAGATACCAAACACAACGATCATGTTAATGTGATCATTGCTCTCAGTTATAGCTCTCAGTGGGAAATTCTGGATGCAGCGAAAAAAATTGCCCACAAAGTGAAAAATCAGGAAATTGATCCTGATGATATTGATAAATCATTATTTCAAACCTATCTGCAAACAAACGGTATTCCTGATCCTGATCTTTTAATCAGAACGAGCGGGGAACTCAGGATCAGTAATTTTTTGCTCTGGCAGATCGCATACGCCGAACTTTACTTTACACCCGTGTTATGGCCTGATTTTACCAAAAAACATTTCTTTCAGGCAATTATTGACTATCAGAGAAGAGACAGAAGATTTGGAAAAACTTAATAATATTGAGCACCCTTTTTCGTTATAAATCAATAAACTAAAAACCGACCATCAGAAAATTAACTTCATAATGATAAAAATTTTTCAGTACATTATTATTCTTCAACTTCTGATTTTTTTCCCTTTTACCATCACTGCACAAAATGTTCTTACAGGTGATCAGATCGAGGTTAATTACAATAGTCCGCGCGATTATATTATTGGTGGTATTTCCGTTTCTGGTATTAACTACATGGACGAAAATGTGATTGTGATGGTGAGCGGATTAACCGTTGGACAAAACATCACCATTCCGGGAGAAGATATTGCCAAAGCCATTGACAACATCTGGAAACAAAACCTTTTTACTGATGTAGCGATCGGTATTTCTTCCATTCAGGGAGACAGGGTTTTTCTCGATATTGCCCTCAAAGAAAGACCCCGCATATCGCAATTCGAATTTAATGGTATCAAAAAAGCAGATATTACCAAACTTGAAGATGAATTGAATCTGGTTAGAGGTGATGTGGTAACTGAAAACCTGTTGATGCAATCCAAAAATATTATCAAAGACTACTACATTGACAAAGGATTCCTGAAACCAGAGGTAGTGGTTGAACAGGTTCCTGACACAGCAAGAACCAACAGCCTTTTACTGGAGTTTAATATCGAAAGGGGTGAACGTACCAAAATTGATGAAGTGGTGATCAAAGGAAATGAGGTTCTCAACGACCGTCAGATTAAAAAATTAATGAAAAATACAAGGGAGAAAAGCCTCAGATTTCTTTTTAACTCCTCCAAGTTTATTCAGGAAGAATTTGCCGAAGATAAACAAATGGTAATTGAAAGGTACAATGAACTCGGAAAACGAGATGCACAGATAATAAAAGACAGTATTTATTTTGTGGAAGAAGACCGGATTGTTCTTGAATTACAAATTGATGAAGGTAATACATATTATTTCAGAAACATCGATTGGGTTGGAAATACAGTTTACCCTGATGAAGTGCTTGATGAAGTTTTAGGTCTTTCAACAGGTGATATTTATAACCAAACACTCCTGGAAAAAAACCTCTTTATGAATATGGAAGGTATTGACGTAAGTTCTCTTTACCTTGACGATGGATACCTGTTTTTTAATGTTTCCCCCACTGAGGTAAATGTTACCAATGATTCCATTGATCTCGAACTTCGTATTTATGAAGGAGAACAGGCAGAGATCAGCCGCGTTACTGTTAGAGGAAATTCTAAAACCAATGATCATGTCATTTTGCGCGAAATAAGAACCCGACCGGGAATGTTATTCAGCAGAAGTGACATCATCAGAAGCCAACGCGATATTATTCAACTGGGTTATTTTGACCAGGAAACTATTGATGTGATTCCCACACCCAACGCTGCCGACGGAACCGTTGACCTGGAATATGTGGTGGAAGAAACCTCTTCTGACCAGATAGAACTATCAGGTGGTTGGGGTGCCAATCGTATCATTGGAACTTTGGGACTGTCTTTTAACAACTTCTCTACCCGCAATATCTTCAATAAAGATGCCTGGCGTCCTTTACCTTCCGGTGACGGACAAACATTGAGCCTTAGGGGTCAAACCTACGGCAGAGGATATGTTTCTTACAGCATGTCTTTTGTTGAACCCTGGCTGGGGGGTAAAAAACCCAATTCTTTCAGTTTCTCTGTTTACCAAACAACCCACCGCAACCAGTATCCAACAGAATCAGAATTATATGGGTACTACAGCATCATCGGAACTTCTGTGGGGCTGGCAAAACGATTAAGGGTTCCTGATGACTTTTTCTATCTTCGTCAAACACTTACCTATCAACGTTATGATATTCTGAACAGCCCGATCAGATTCATTATCGATGAAGGAAATGCAAACAATCTTAGCTACGGTGTGGAATTCGGACGAAACTCTGTGGATGCCCCTCTTTACCCAAGAAGTGGATCTGAGGTTTCTCTCGGTTTGCAGATCACGCCACCCTATTCTTATTTTAACGATAAAGACTTTGGAAATCCCGAAATGACAGACAGGGAAAAATACAACTGGCTGGAATATCATAAGTGGAAATTCAATACCAGCTGGTACACCGCACTGGCAGGAAATTTGGTTCTGAGTGCCAGAACACGCATGGGTTTTCTGGGTTTTTACAACGATGACATCGGGGTTTCTCCCTTCGAAAGGTTTTATTTGGGAGGTGACGGATTATCAGGATGGGAAATTGATGGTCGCGAAATAATTGCCATGAGAGGATATGCAAATTATGCACTTACACCCATGGATCAATCAGGACAGTTTATTGGTGCAAATGTATACAACAAATTTACAGCCGAACTGAGATACCCGGTTTCACTTAACCCCTCTGCCACCATTTATGCTTTGGCTTTCGCAGAAGCAGGCGATGCATGGGGGCAGTTCAGAGATTTTAATCCCTTTCAGTTGAAAAGATCTGCCGGTTTTGGCGTGAGAATTTTTCTGCCTATGTTTGGATTGCTTGGTCTTGACTGGGGGTATGGGTTTGATGAAATTCCCGGAAGACCCGGAGATAACAAAGGTAGATTCCACTTCAGTATCGGCCAATCAATAGATTAATGATTGCCTGAACTTCTATGAGTTATTAAAGTACTAAATAAAAAAACATATGAAAAAGATTTTATGGATCATACCCGCCATTCTACTTCTGTCAACCAATGCCTTTGCCCAACGATTTGCTTATATCGATT
>CAYMLS010000026.1:0-26254 GCA_964390665.1 uncultured Bacteroidales bacterium
TTCGCGCTTCCCTTCCTCTCTTCCAGATGCCGGAAACTTTGCTTCCGTCATACAGGAGGGTGATTTTAATCAGGCATCTTTGACCCAAACCGGAAACCGCAATAGTTTTGGTTTGCTCCAACAAGGCGATAACAATACCTATGAAGGAACCCTTACAGGGGAAGAGAACCTGATACGGGTTTTTCAAATTGGAGATAATCACTCACTTTCACACGACCTTGCCGGAAATCAGATGAATTTGGAATTTATTCAGGAAGGACAGGATCATGATCTGACCATTATTGAAAAAAGTGGTACTGCTCCCGCTTATAAGGTTCATCAGCAAGGAAACAGCGGAATGAAGATCGTTATTGAAAATGAAAAGATCTGGGAATAATTTTTCTGATATGCTAAACACTAAATTTTCCATTCACGACCGTATTGTTTTTATCTTGCAAGGTATAATCTTTTTTTTATACTCCTTTCATTCCATCAATTTGTATTCTCCATCTTTTGGGCATAGGATGTCAGCCCCCGAGACCAACATTGAGCTTACCATTACAGAGGATACCCATTATAACTTTACCGGTGTTCTTATCAACAATATGGAAGAAGAAAAGGAATATTCTTATCAACTTTCAGGAAAACGATCTGGTACTTCGGGTACAAGCAACACCAGCCAGGGCGGGGTCGTAATGGCAAAACCCGGCGAAAAAACAACCCTTTCCAGTTTTACCATCAACATTTCCCCTGGTGATGAATGGGAAGTGATTCTGGATATCTACCATGAGGACCTGCATGTTGCCGCCGACACCCTCTCCCACAACCCATAACCCCGTTCCATTTCTGGGAAAACTTTTTTTTCCAGGAACACCCTTTTCTTCCCCTCAACCACGTAAAAACCGAAATAATTTTCTTCACGCTTTTTGTATCTTTACGGCTGTTATTCAAATCAGGAATCACTGTGCCAGTAAACCAAAACTATTATTTTTCTCTCGTATCCGCCCTGTTTGGGGTCTGGATGGCGCTGTCTTCTGCCCCTGTAGCGGCGCAAACGCCCAAATACAGCAATGAATTTATGAATATTGGTGTTGATGCCCGCGCCATGGGCATGTCAAACGCCTTTGTTTCTGTTGCAGGGGATGCCACAGCAGGATACTGGAACCCGGCCGGTTTGCTCCGGTTGTCGTCCGACATACAGGTCGCCCTGATGCATACCGAATATTTTGCCGGCATTGCTCAATACGACTATGGTGCCATTGCTTTCAACACGGGTACCAAAAATGCCATCGGATTCTCTTTTCTGCGTTTTGGTGTCGACGATATTCCCGATACATCGGAACTGATAGACGGGGAGGGCAACATTAACTATGACCGCATCCGGTCTTTCTCCGCTTCCGACAATGCTTTTATTTTTTCCTTTGCCCGCCTGATGAATGAAAAGTTTCGGTTGGGCATCAACACCAAGGTCATACGGCGCACTGCCGGCTCCTTTGCCGGCGCGTGGGGTTTTGGTCTCGATGTGGGGGCGCAGTACGACCATCAAAACTGGAGGTTTGCCCTCATGGGGCGCGATATTACGTCTACCTTCAATGCATGGTCGTACGATCTGGATGACAGCATGCGCGAAACCCTTACCCTTACCGGAAATGAGATCCCCGAAAACAGTCTGGAGATCACATTGCCCCATTTTGCGCTGGGTGCCAGCTACCATTATGTATGGAAAGAACAGGTGGGCGTGCTTGCATCCGCTGACCTGCACCTGACCACCGACGGAAAAAGGAATGTGCTGCTGAAGGGTGACCCGCTCAGTCTGGACCCTTCCTTAGGTATTGAAGTGGATTATAAACGTATTATATTTTTGAGAGCCGGCGTTGGCAACTATCAGGAATATACCCATACCAATGAGCAGATGAAAAGCGCTGTTCAGATGAATCTCGGTATTGGCATCGCCATTGGCAAATCCTTTGAACTTGATTATGCCCTTACCGATGTGGGTGATAATTCCATCGCATTGTACTCCAACGTATTTTCTTTAAAACTGAATATAAACAGGCAGAACCGTGAAGAACAGGAATGATGATGAACACATGAGAACGATCAGAAAAGGTTTACCTGCCGGTAAAAAGATAACAGATTGAAACCGATGATAAAACTTCCATTCAGATACAGTCTTTTTTTGCTTCTGCTGCCGGCGGTGTTTTTGCTTTCCCTGAGGGGGAAGGCACAGAACCATGGCAACGAATGGATCAACTACAACCAGCAGTATTTTGCGATACCCGTTGCTGAGGAAGGGGTCTACAGGGTTGGTTTTGATGCTTTGCTTGCAGCCGGTGTGCCCCTGGGAAGTTTCGATCCCCGCAGTTTCCAGGTTTTCGCCAATGGCGAGCAACAACCCGCCCTGGTAACCAGTGAAAATACCGGAAACTTTCAGCCGGGCGACTACATAGAATTCTATGCACAAAAAAATACCGGATGGTTTGACAGCGGTTTTTATGAAGACCCTGCCAAACATCCCAATCCCAATTACAGTCTGATCAATGATACCATCACCTACTACATTACCTGGGGCAGTCAGTTGAACAATGAGCGATATGCGGTTGAGGAAGACAATGATTTTGGTGGATATACACCGGCACCTTATGCCTGGTATACCTCACGGCAGGATTATACAAATTCATACTATTCGGGAGAAACCAACAATTACGGTGTTACCGAACCGGGTTATGTGGAGGCAGAAGGATGGTTCGGACCCCCGATCAATGTAGGGCAAAGTGCTACACGCACCATTTCCACACCTTCTGTGTACACTGCCGGACCCCATGCGGAGATCGAATTTGCCATTGCCGGTGCATCTAATTACCGCCCGATGAACCCCGACCACCACCTGCAGGTGCAGTTTGCCGGCGAAAATATCGACACCCTTTTTGAAGGATACCGTTTGTTGCGGTTTTCAGAGAATGTAAGCCCCACCAACCTGAACGAGTCAGGAACGCCGTTTGTTTTTTCGTCTGTCAATTCGCTCTCAACACCCGTAGACCGCTCCACCGTCAGTTATATATCCGTTCGCTACCCCAGGGTATTTGATTTTTCCGAGATGGAGAATGTTTCCCTGGAACTTCCGGTTTCCAGCGGTGAAAAAACCTTCATAGAGTTTAGCGGTTTCAATGTGCAGGAGGATGATCCGGTCTGGATTTATAATTTTACTTCGCAGACCAAAACCAGGGCGTATTTTTCCAACGGTAATTTCCGCGCCCTCATTTCGCAACCCAACCGGCAAAGAGAACTTTATATCACCTCCGAAAGTCAGGTGAAAAATGTCAGCAAGTTGTACGCTGTAAACAATGATCCGTCAAATTTTGCCCGTTTTATCAACTACAACAGCGAAGAGTACAGGAATTCGGACTATATCATCATCTCTCATGCACTGTTGATGGATGAGGCGGAAAGTTACCGTGATTTCAGGACTTCGACTGGGTACAAGGTTTTGGTTGCCGATGTGGAGCAACTTTATCATCAGTTTGGATATGGTATAAAAAAACACCCGCTGTCCATCAGGCATTTCCTTGCCTACCTGCTTGATGCTTATGATCAACCTCCGGAGTATCTGTTTCTGATCGGTAAGGGCAGAACAGCCCCATCGTACCGGAAAAATCCTTCTGTTTACGCCTCAACCCTTGTGCCTTCATACGGAAATCCTGCCTCCGATGTGTTGCTGAGTTCCGGACTGGATGGCAACGGATATGCGCCTGCCCTTGCTACCGGACGACTGGCGGCCCGAAACCCGGAGCATGCTTCCTGGTATCTCGATAAAGCCATTCAGCACCACGATGCGCAGCAGCAACCCCGCGAATGGATGAAAAATATCCTCCATTTTGGTGGTGGTTCCAGCGTAAGCGAACAAAATGTATTAAAAACCTATCTTCGCCGGTATGAAAGGATTCTGGAGGATACACTCTTTGGCGGATATATCCGGACCTTTTTGAAAAGTTCAACCGATCCTATCCAGATCAATCAGTCCGATTCGCTCAAGCAGATCATCAACAATGGGGTGAGCATGATGGTTTTTTTCGGACACGCTGCAGGTATCGGTTTCGACATCAGCATCGACTACCCTTCGGAGTACAGCAATTTTGGAAAATATCCCTTCCTGGTGGCCAACTCCTGTTTTGCCGGCGACATCTTTGGTGGGGGCATCAGTTCCAGCGAGGAGTTTGTGATCATCCGGGAAAAAGGGGTGATCGGCTACATTGCCGCCACTACTGCCACGGGTGCTTTTGAACTCAACCAATACTCCACGGAGTTTTTCCACAACCTCAGCGCTGTGCATTACGGAAAGCCCGTTGGCTATTCCCTGAGAGAAACCATCAGAAACATACAATCAGACAATCTGTACATCAAAAACGTGAGTTTGCTCAAGACGCTGCATGGTGATCCGGCCGTGATCCTCAATGCACACCCCAACCCCGACTATACCGTTGAATCGAAAGACATCTTTTTCACACCCAAAGAGGTGACCGCCGAAATGGATTCTTTTTATGTGAACATCGTTGCCACCAACATTGGCAAGAGCATCCGTGATTCTGTCTTTTTGGATCTGGAACGGAAGTTTCCTGATGGCACGATAGAAAACATACAAAAGAGGATCCTTACACCCATGTTTAAAGACACCATTGCTTTCCGGTTGCCCGTAGACCGCGAGAGTGGGGCCGGCATCAACCAGTTTGTTGTTACGCTCGATGCCCTGAACGAGGTAGAGGAGTTGGATATATCCAACAATTCGGCATCCAATAACCTTTTTATCAAATCATCAGATGTGATTCCGGTGTTGCCGCAAAACAATGCCATTGTCTCCGAATCACAGGTTACATTGAAAGCCTCCACCGGCAATCCTTTTGCCGATGAAAGGACCTATGTGTTTGAGATTGATACCACGCCTTCCTTTAACATGCCTTTGGGGCAACATTATCTTACCCAAAGCGGAGGTGTGCTGGAATGGCGTCCGCCGCTGAGCTTGACCGACAGCACAGTTTATTTCTGGCGTGTAAGCATGGATTCGGTTTATACCGGAAGTTATAACTGGCGTTCATCTGACTTTCAGTACATCAGCGATAAAAAAGGGTGGAGTCAGGCAAAGTTTGACCAGTTTGGCAACAACGATTATACCTATGTTTCCTGGAACGAAGAGCAAAGAAAGTGGGATTTTGTCAACACCATCCACACCATCAGTGCCCAAACCGGTGTTTACCCCTACCTGGTTTGGAACGAGCAGTTTGTGAGGAAGAATGGTGTCACCATTGAGGTTTTCTCCTGTCTGGCAGATGTTGGCAACGGGATGTATTTTGCTGTCTTCGATCCGGTATCTGCCGAACACTGGATCAGTTATAACCAGGGAAATAACCTGGGGCAGTATGATAACTACCATTGCCGGCAGCGACCCAACGGTACTTTTGATTTTTATTCCACTTCCGAAACATGGCGCGAAAGGATGAGAAGGTTTATTGATACCATTCCTGACGGGCATTATGTGTTGGCTGTCAGCCACCGAAACCATAATGCTGAGAATTATCCCGAGGAATTGTATGCCTCTTTCGAATCGCTGGGAAGTGCCAACATCCGAAATATTCCCAACAATACGCCTTACTTGCTTTTTGGGGTAAAAGGTTCGCCAGTGGGCTCCTCCAATGAGGTGATAGGTGCATCCGTTACATCTCACATTCAGATCAATGACAGTATCTTAACCAATTGGGACAAAGGCAGCATCCGCTCCAAGGCAATTGGGCCCGCCAGCGAATGGAAGGAGATAAGATGGCAGCAAAGCAGCGTAGAACCTGAGAGTACCGATTCTGTATGGATGGATGTGCTGGGGATTTCTGCTGCAGGAGTGGCAGATACCTTGCTGAAAGATATTCCCGCCACTGAGCAGGTGATCGATATGGAGAACCAAAAAATTGATGCTCAAAAATATCCGTTCCTGCAGTTACAGGTAAGTATGATGGATGAAGAAAACCGTACACCTGCACAAATGGATTACTGGCAGGTTTACTACGAGGGCATACCTGAAATTGCGCTAAACCCTTCCCGCCATTTTCTGCTGGAGAGTGATACCATAAAACAAGGTAAAAATCTTACTTTTTCCACCGGCATAGAGAACATCAGTGCGTATGACATGGATAGTATGAAGGTGAATTATTGGGTGATGGATGAAAACCGCCAGATGCATCTGCTGGACTACCCACGACAAAAACCATTGCTTGCCGGAGAGATCCTGATCGATACCATCAGCATCCCTACCACCGATATAGCGGGGGATAATGAACTATGGGTGGAAGTAAATCCCGGTTTGGATCAGTTTGAACAATACCAGTTTAACAATATCGGTCAGATCCCGTTCTTTGTAGAAAAAGACAAGACCAACCCATTGCTGGAGGTTACCTTTGATGGTACACAGATCATGGATGGTGAGATCGTATCGGCCAACCCATTTATTCAGATACATCTTTCTGACGAAAACAATTTTCTTGCCCTGGATGATACAACCCTTGTAAAAGTTTTTATCAGTACACCCGAATCGGGCGATTTTCAAAGGGTTTATTTTCATGCTGACGGGGAGGAGAGAATGCGGTTTTATCCTGCTTCCCTGCCAGATAACCAATGTACCATAGAGTTTGAACCCGTTTTTGAAATGGATGGGGAATACACCCTGAGGGTGCAGGCCACTGACAAAACGCAGAATGAATCAGGTATCCATGATTATGTGATCAGTTTTGAGGTGATCAACCGGTCAACCATAACGGAGTTATTGAATTGGCCCAATCCGTTTACCACTGCAACCCATTTTGTATTTACCCTCACCGGGTCGGAGTTGCCCACATTCATGAAAATACAGATCCTGACCGTTACCGGAAAAGTTGTCAGGGAAATTGATATGTCAGAACTGGGGGCATTGAGGATCGGAAAAAATATTACCTCCTATGCATGGGACGGCACCGACCAGTATGGCGATCGTCTTGCCAACGGAGTTTATCTTTACCGGGTCATAACCCATATTAATGGCGAGCAGATCGAACTGAATTCCACTGAAGCGGGGAAATATTTCAAAGAAGGATTTGGGAAAATGTATTTGATGCGTTAAATGAAACTTTTAAAACATATGCAGTGTAAAAACGTTTATGTGTATGGAAGGATTGAAACAATCTGCTGTTTTCGTGGTAAAGGTTGTTTTTAAAAAAAGCAAATTTGATGATACATTACCCTGTAAAAATACTGATCGCTTTTGGAGAGGCCATTAGTGGCAAGGCAAAATTTCTACATTGGTTGAAATCCAATGGATATCCTGAGCTTGCTGCCGTGGCCAATGCCATCCATGTAAATGATGAGGCATTTGACTGGTTGATGAAACACAAATATCCCCATTATGGTGCTTTTGTAAAAGCTGTTTGGGATGATGAAAAAGCCCTGGAATGGTTGAAGAAGCACAAATTTGAGTTTCTGGCCCTTTTGGCAGAGGCGTCTAATGAGGAGGATGATGCATTGATATGGTTGAAAGACAATGATCTGAAGATATTTTTGATGCTGAGCAAAAAGATTGCCGCATACAAGGCGAAGAAGAACTACGATCTGACCGATTATCACAAAATACAGTTTTAACCCGCAAACCATTCTTTATGAGTTTTACCTATGATTATCCCCGTCCGGCAGTTACTGCCGATGCCGTGATCTTTGACCTGAAAGGGAAAGAAAATTTAAATATTTTACTCATTAAGAGAAAGAATGAACCTTTCCAGGGTCGATGGGCTCTTCCGGGTGGTTTTCTGGATATGGATGAAACACTGGAAGAATGCGTAGCAAGGGAAGTAGAAGAAGAAACAGGGATTAAAGGGATGAAGTTTTATCAACTGGAGGCTTTCAGCGGCGTAGACCGGGATCCGCGCCATCGCACGGTAACGGTTGCTTTCTGGGGTTTCTGTCATCAAAACCCCAAAATAACTGCCAGCAGCGATGCCATGGATGCAAAGTGGTTCGGGTTGAAAAGTTTGCCGGAATTGGCTTTTGATCACGATCAGATCATTAAAAAAGCCCTGAAAAGGGCTTTGGAGATCATGGCATTATAATAATATTATCCATCATTAGTCATCATGGGGGAGGAGAGCATCAGGCAATGGATTTCAAGATGGCTCTGACGATATTTTCCGCCCCTTCTCCAATCTGCATAATGTTGGCATCCAGCATGTAGCAAGGTGTTGTGAATACATTATGTTGGGTGTCAATGACTACTTCGCCGTGATCGGTTTGCTTATGATCGGCACCCATTTTCACAATTCCATCGGCCGTATCCTTGTCCTGTCCTATGGTTAATTCAACTTTTCCCAGAATTTTGGCAATGAAAACCGGGGATATGCAAAGCGCACCAATGGGTTTTCCTGCTTCATGCATGGCTTTAACCGCTTTCTCCACATCAGCATTTACTGTGCAATCGGCACCATCAAAGGCAAAGGAGCATAGGTTTTTGGCTGCCCCAAATCCACCGGGAAAAAAGAGAACATCAAAATCATCGGCACGAAAATCGGAAAGCGGCTGGATGTTTCCACGTGCGATACGCGCTGATTCAATCAACACATTTCTTTTTTCGTCCATCTCCTCACCTGTAATATGATTGATGACATGATGCTGGTCGATGTCGGGTGCAAAAACGGAGTATTCAGCACCCTGTCTTTGTATGTAATACATGCTTAAGGTGGTTTCATGTATTTCGGCACCATCGAATACTCCATTTCCTGATAGTACAACGGCAAATTTTTTGGGTTTCATAATTTTTGTTTTTTAAGTTCGTAATTTCTTTCGGTGTTTTTGTAATGGAAATTTGATCATTGATGTGTTAAACCAAAAATAGAACTAAAACCGCTAAAAGTCAAACAGAAAAGTTAGAATATGTCTTAAATCGCATTCAATCCTGCTAAGAGTATATCTCCACGTTTTTTTAAAATGTCATCCAATACCCAGGGTTTTTTTCGAAAGCAGATAATGGAATGAAACAATGGAATATCTTTTCGGTTCAGGGCATGAAGTTGCACGAGAATGTTTGAACGATCAACGGTTTTGGGTTTGCTGATCATTCGTATCGCAGGGAGGTTACCGGGTCTTTTTGCGCTGCCTTTTGAGCAGGCATATATCCAAAAATGATTCCGATGCTCACCGATACAAAAAAGGAGATCAGCACGGAGGATAAGGATACAATGGTAAGAATATCGGTAAATTGCATGATAAGTCTGGAGATAGCGATGCCCAGAAAAACGCCCAGAATACCACCGGTAATGCTAATGAAAACAGATTCAGATAAAAACTGGAAAACCACATCTGTTTTTTTGGCACCTATGGCCAGGCGGATGCCTATCTCTCTGGTGCGCTCCATTACAGAAGCCAGCATAATATTCATGATGCCGATACCACCCACGAGCAATGATATACCAGCAATGGCTCCCAAAACGATGTTGAAAATATCTTTGGCGCGTTGTTCCTGTTTTAGCAATAGCTCGGGCACGATCACTTCAAAATCTTCCACGTTGTTGTGCCTTCTTAGCAACATTCTTTTGATCAGTTCCGCTGTCGGACTCAGCAGTTCCGAATTTTCAATCTGTACAACAATGCGATCCAGTTGGTGATAGCTTTTCATTTTTTCGGGGTCCTGCTGATCGGAGTTGTTCGATCTGCGTCTGCCGTTTCCGCGCATGCGCTCTATGTCGGTTGAAGAAACCGCAGCCCTGTCAAGATAGCGCACCAGAACAGTTTGTACGGGTGCATAAATCATGCTTCCGTATTCACTGATGCCCAGGTCACTAACAGATTCATCGATGCCCGCACGATCTTCTATCACGCCAATGACCGTGAGCCAGTTATTGCCTACCTTTATCTGTTTGCCTAAGGGTGGTGTGTTTCCAAAAAAAGTTGCCCTCACCTGGTTGCTGATGATACAAACCGGGGCGCCCTGCATAAGCATATCATGGGTAAAATTACCTCCGTAAAGCAGGTTCAGGTCAAACAGGTTGAAGTGGTCGGGTGTAACGCCAGCCAGTCTTACCGGACGCCGGGTTTCGGAAAAGAAACCGAATGTACTGACCTCCAATTCAGGACTTACTGCCACCACCGTTGGGATAATTTCTCTGATGCTTTCGGCATCGGTATTTTTAAGGCCCGGAGAGAATTTCCCTTCCCAAAGTTCTTCCTGGCTCTCATCATCAGGAAATACAGGGCGGATAATGATGTTATTGACCCCTACCAGTTTCATCTGATCAAGTATTTCTTGTCGGGCACCATTGCCAATAGCCAGCATGGCAATAACGGCACCTACGCCGAAAATAATGCCCAACGCCGTGAGTATAGATCTGAATTTATTGGCAAAAACAGCGTCCAGCGCAATATTGAGATTATAAAGGTATCTTTGGGTTTTGATCATTTTGCCTGTACGTTTTCGAGTGGCAGATACCGAAAATCTTCAGGAGATCCGGGTATGCTCAGATAAACCATTTCACCCTCTTCAAGACCGTTATGAACGATAATTCTGTTGTCATTGCGTTTTCCGGTACTGATCTGTTGCCTGACAATTCTGTTTTGTTGATCTTTAAATACATAGGAGACCGAGTCAAGGGGATGCACAGCCTCCAGAGGAATGTACAAAACATCTGTTTCGGTATGTGTCACGATGGTATTTTTGGTTGTCATGGCAGGTCTCAAAATGGTATCTGTTTCATTGACCTTAATTTTCACTTCAAAAACCCTTGCGTCCTGGTTGGGTCTTTGTTCGCCAATATTGGCCACTTCTGTAACAATACCCGTAAACTGTTTTTCGGGAAAAGCATCCACCACGATGCGTGCCTGCTGGTTTACTTTCACCTTGCTGATGTCCACTTCATTAACATATGTGCGGCTGATCATCACCGAAAAGTCGGGTAAAGTGGCAACCGTATTGTCCCAGGTGCTGATCTGTGATCCTACTGTTACTTTTGAACCATCCCATTGTCTGCGGTAAATCACCATTCCTGATTCGGGGGCAGTGATGTTGAATTCATCCAGTACCGCTTTCATATTCTCGTATCTTCTTTCTACCTGATTGAGACTGGCCGTAACTTCTCTCATTTTTGCCCTGGATTGTTCCAGTTTCAGCTCATAATTGCGGCGTGTCTGGTCATAGGATCTTTGCGCTTTATCCAGACTGATCTCTGCTTGTCTGATGGTTGCAGGAGGTTCAAAGGAGCTTTGCTCCAATTCTATTCTTGCTTCTTCCAGGGCGTATTCCAGGTTGATAAGTTCATTGCGGGCATTTCGTAATTCCATGGTTGTATCCAACCGGGTTTGTGTGTGGGTGGTCTGGAGTTTTTCCAGTTCTGTTTCAATATCTTTCATACGGTTCGATATCTCGGTTCTGTCGAGGGTTGCCACCCAGTCGCCTTTTTCCACCACTGTACCTTCAGGGATCAATTCGCTGATCTGTACGTTCCATAATCCTATGGTTCTCAAGCCTGAAGGTCCGGTAATTTTCTCCGAACTCTCCGCTTCCAGTTCGCCACTGGTGTATACACTGATCTCAAACTCACCTTTTTCTACCATCACCTTAATGGGCTCGTTTTCAACCTTTTCTTCGCCAAGAATAAACCACAGTGATATGAAAACAGCAATCAGCAGTGGTATAAGAATAATTTTTTTGTTACGCATATCATTCAAAAGTATTAAAGAATCTAACTGTGAAACGTAAAGTTCCCTTGTTGAATTATGTTAGGGGCTAGAAAAATCAAAGGGTGCCAAGTTATCAATTTATTCTGTATTGTTTCAAAAATATTCCTTCTATTTAACGAATATTGTAAGATCAATCCTTTGATACATCATCTAATTAGTGTCAGCAAGAAAACCCTTATTTTTTATGTCTTTGATAAGAAATCGTCAAAGACAAGGCTTTCGAAGTTTTTGAATCCAAGGAGTTTACTTTTCGTAAATGACTGATTCAAAAACGAGAATAACGCAGTATTTGGTGTTTTCTTGCAAAGACTAATTAGTACTTTTGCACCCTTAACAGAACTTATTTGTTGACTGATGAAGAAATTAATTTTATACGGATATTATCTTTTCTTATTGTTTTTCGCTGTTTTTCCTTTTCACACGGCAGGCATACAAGACCTTGATAAAAGTTATTTAGGAACTTTCAGACTCGACCATCTTTTGCACTTTTTTGTTTTTGCTCCGCTTATGCCTTTGCAATGCATTGCGTTTCATTGTAAAAATAACATGGTATACCTGAAATACTTTTTGCCGGGGCTTGCCATTGCGTTTTTTTGCGAAGGTGTACAGTATTTTCTACCTTACCGTTCATTCAATCTTACAGATATGGCTGCCAATGCAGGCGGTTTGGTTTTGAGTCTGATCATTGCCAGGTTGGTCAGGTTTGAAGACCTGTTGCAAAATATGGGATGGGATAATGGGTGATACCAAAAGCAGGTAGTTTTTCTCCCGATCTAAAAGAGCAAAAGAGTTTTGATGTTCTGAATGCTTTGTTTTGCAGATTCTTCACACCAAAACCTTAAAGATCATATCTTGCTTCTTAAAGTATGATACCATTTACTGATACGGTTTTCGCCCACCTCATCATCATAATAACCGTATCCAAACCCGCCATATCCATAACCATAGCTGTTCCCATCACTTTTCATATCGTTGATCTCAATACAGATATTTTTCACGTTGATCTTTTCTGCGAATTCATTCAGAAAGTCCAGACTGGCTTTATCGGTAAATCTTTGCCGCACAATGTAAATACACAGATCTGATTTTTTAATGACACTGGTGGCATCAGGAACAATGCCGATGGGTGGTGTGTCAATAATGATATAGTCATAGATTCCTTTCAGTTCCGAAATCAGATGATCCATCCTTTCCGATTCAATCAACTCACTGGGGTTGGGAGGTATCGGTCCGGAGCTGATGACATGCATATTCTTGCTTTGGGGCACGCTTTGAATGATTTCATCCAGCGTATTTTCAGCGATCAGGTAATTCGACAATCCCGGGGATTTAAGAATGTTAAATTCGTCAAACAATTTTGGTTTTCTCATGTCAGCACCGATCAGAACAATTTTCTTACCTGAGAGGGCAATGACCGATGCAAGGTTGACCGCCGTAAATGTTTTTCCTTCCTGCGAACGGGTAGAACATATCGAGATTATCTTATTGGTTTTATCAGTAGAAAAGTATTGTAAATTGGATCTTAAAGACCGGAAAGCTTCTGTAATAGCAGACTTATTTTCATTGAAAGCCAGCAGGTTGAGGGATTTGTTTTCTGATGCGGCTTTGTTGTGGGGAATGATACCGAGGATGGGAAAGTCAACAGCATCAATAACATCTTTTTTATCATAGATACGGTTGTCAAGAAAATTTCTCAGTACAATAAATCCCAGCGGAATTCCCATACCCAGTACAAAAGCAAAGGTGTAATTGCGCCTGGTGTTGGGTGCCACCACCCCTGCGTTTCTTGCCCTGTCAACAATTTTATGATCGGGTTCGTTGCTGGCCATAGCAATTCCTGCTTCCGCCCGTTTTTGCATCAAATAGTTGTAGGTGTCATCGCTCAGACTTACCCGCCTCTGAATATTGAGAAACTGCCTGTCGGTGCCGGGAAGTTCGTTAAACCTTTCTTCAATTTTCACGATTCTTTCATCAAGCTCGCGGAGGAGCATATCTGAGGCATCAAGCAAACTAACCAGTTTATCTTTCAGTAATTCATTCACCTGATCTATTTCTCTGTTGATCCTTTGAATGGAAGGACTTCTTTCTGTAGATATTTTTTGCAGTCTGCCCTTTTCTGTGTGCAGTGTAATGAGTTCAGCGATCATATCGGTAAGCATTCCTTCATTGATGCCTAATACCGAGGGACTGAAAACGGTGGAGAAGTCTTTTCCTTCTTCAATGTATTCAAGCATATATGTGTAGTAGCTTCGCTTGATGTTTTCCATTGATTTTTCACTGTCGAGTTGGTTCAGTTCAGAAAAAATTCTGTTGGTTACCATGCCCACATCCATCATCTGGTTGGTTTGTCTGAATTCTTCCAGGGTTGTTTGCGCCATGTTCAGTGAATCGGAAATGACCCCGATTTGCTGATCAATGAATCGGATCGTATTTTCTGCTGTATTGTTTTTTTCCAGCAGATTTTGTCTTACATACACTTCCGATAAGTTGTTAAGAAAGTCGGTGGCCCTTTCCGGATGGGTTGCCTGGAAAGAGAGCCGGATGATGGATACGTCTTCATTGAGCGGTGAAACATTCAATGATGAAATGTATTTACCGGGCAGCGAAGACATATTGTTGATGATAAAAATATACTCTCTGTCAACATGGGATTCGGGGGTGAAAATATTGGATTTTTTGATTCTGAGATTGAAATTGCCACCCCGGTAAACTTCACCGAAGCGCATTTCCCTGACTTTGTTTTTTCCGGCAAAAATGGCGAAATTGCTTTTGGGGTTTATTTCCATCTCATATGTATCTTCCGAGATGATTTTTATGTGTACAGGTGTGTTGTAGGGAGGCGTGCTGTTTCTGTCCCATTCCACCACAAAAGGGCTGTTGTTATACAGTTCGCTCATTCTTATTTCGCCTACCAACCTGCCGATATTGTAGTAGGTTACGCCTACATTCATATACTGAAGGGCAGAATCGACCATGCTGTATGAGCGAAGGAGCGCCATTTCATTCACCACGTTGTTTCGTTGGTAAAACATGTCGAGTTCACCCATTACTCTTCCGGGTTGAAAACCACCTTTGCGGTCGTCGCGGATCAGGATGGTGGCATTGGCCTGGTATACATTTTCTGAAAACTTATTGATAAAATAAGCGATCGTTAAAGCAATGATTACACTGATCACAAACCAGTACCAGTAGCGCAGATATTTGATCAGAATACCTCTTATATCAAGGGTTTCCTCACGAAACGGATCTTTATTCATTTTTGAGTGATTTGCCAAAAAAGCATTGGGTTAGTAATTCCTTGGTTATATTCTTGGTAAACGTTCAAATTGCAGATTATTTTTAATTATTGAAAAAATTAATAAGCAACAGCGTTGTTGAAATGGTTGAAAAAACCAGTCCAAAGGGGAAAGTGTTGAATCCCAGTCGTTTTACTTTATAAGGTTCTACATAAACCAAATCATTGGGGCGGAGATAGAAGAATTCGGATGTGTGGACATTGTAGTCTTTCAGGTCGAGTGTTTTAAAAATAGCACCCTCACTGGTCTGTCTGACCACTTTTACTTCCCTGTTTCCAAATTCCGACATATCGCCGGTCATGCCAAGTGCATCCATGATGCTGATCCGGTTATCATAAATGTAATATTGCCCCGGAGCATTCACCTCACCCAGGATGGTGATGGAGAAATTTACAAGTTTTAACACTACGGTAGCACCTATAATGTATTCTTCCAGTCGTTCCTCAATTTCTTTGGTTGCTTCCTCAATGGTTTTCCCTGCTACGTTTACCCTACCCAAAACAGGCAGGTTGATATCGCCATCGCTTGTTACGCTGTATCCCTGCAGGTAAAACATCATGGTCATGTTTGTACCGCCTGATCTCATTTGTTGATTATCGGCTTCTTTGTTGAATATGCGATCGGTTTCTTCGTCGAAGGTATGCACCCGTACATGTAAAATATCGTCGGTGGCAATTTTATATTCTTCCTTACCGAAGAACAGTGTATCGGTTTCTTGTGCATGCTCTTGCTGAAGATACAAAAGATTTTTGTGCGACACACACGATGAGCTTCCCAGGAAAAGAAAAAGAACTACGACAAACAAAAAAAAGTTGGTTGCTGATATGTGCCTGTTGATCAGGGATAATTTCATTTTGAAGGATTGTTTTTTAGATCAGTTTGATATAACGTTTTGTCAGGTGTTTTCAGTTTTGTATTTCACTTTCGGGGCACAAATTTACAATATTTAAATCAATAAGTTTCAAAATTTTATGGGAGTATGTTAAAAAACACCGTACATCATTCGTCCGATCATGAAATAAATAAACAGTCCGATAATATCATTGGAGGTTGTGATGAAGGGTCCTGTGGCAAGCGCGGGGTCAATTTTTAGCCTGTCAAGAGCCAGCGGGACAAATGTGCCGAAGATGGAAGCAAACAAAATCACCGACATCAGTGCAGCGCTCACCGTCATGCTAAGTGCCAGCGAAGGTGCAAAGAAATAACTGTATGCAAGCAACAACAAAGAGCATACAAGTCCGTTGATAAAGCCTACTGAAACTTCTTTCCATAACTTGGGGAGGATGCCCTTAGCGTTGATCGAGTTATTTGCCAGTCCTTTAACGATGAGTGCCGATGACTGTACCCCTACATTACCTCCCATTGCTGCAATCAGTGGCATAAAAAATGCCATTTCAGGATGAATGTTGATCTGATCTTCATAATTGCTTATAACCCTTGATCCAATAATACCACCAAAGAGTGCCACCACCAGCCAGAACAACCGTCCCTGCGTTAATTCCCATATCTTATCACCAGATTCAATGTTTTGGGTCATACCCGACATCATCTGGTAATCTTTTTCTGCCTCTTCCCTGATGAAATCCACCACATCATCAATGGTAATGCGCCCTATCAATCTTCCCAGTTCATCAATAACGGGTAATACCACCAGGTCGTATTTATTCATGATGTTGGCGACCTCTTCACCCTTTTGCATAGCTTTTACGCTTACCACATCGGGATTATAAAGATCATTGATACGGGCCCGGGGTGATGCAATAAGTAGTTTTTTCAGCGAAAGTCTTCCCAGAAGTATATCGTCATCATTTACAACATAAACGGCGTAAACATCTTCCATATCTTCGGCCTGTTTTCTCATCTCTCTGATGCAGGTAACCACATGCCAGTTTTCGTTTACTTTTATAAACTCTTTCCCCATTAAACCACCGGCAGAATTGGAGGGGTATACCAGCAGATCGGCAATGTGCTGTGCCTGTTGCCTGTCTTCCAGGTGCAAAAGTACCTCTTCCCTTCTTTCTATTGGAAGTTCAGAGATCAGGTCGGCAGCATCATCAGAATCGAGGTTGTATATAAACTCCTTTGCTATCTCCTGTGTTGAGAATGACGATAAAAAACGTTCGCGGACGTCTTCTTCCAATTCCATCAGTACCGATGCCGCTTCTTCTTTTTCTAAAAGCGTATAAAGATATTTGGCTTCTTCAAGGGTAAGGTCATCCATTAACTCTGCGATATCGGCAGGGTATAATTCATTGATCATCTCTGCCAAAGCATCGCGTTGGTTCTCCCTGATGGCATCCTTTAACACCTCCAGGGTTATATCTTCAGTTTTGAAAGCCATGTTTTCCGGTTTCTTTGAAAAGTGGTTGTGTTATTAGGTTTATTTCTGCTTTATGCGATACTTTTTATGGAAAGGTTTCGCCATATCACCCCATAAACCCGTTTTTATTTCTCATTGGTCATGATGTTTTCCACCGTGCTGATCTCAACATAAGAGGGACCAGCTTTTTTGCCGAAATTACCTGCCAGAATAGCGATCAGGTCTGTTTTCAGTACTTCGTTTCTCTCCAGTAAACGGGTAAGGGTATTTCTTGAGAACTCCCTTTTGGATATTTTGACCTCCATATAATCAGGGAAAATACCAAAATTCAGTGCCAGTTCGCGCATGACACGCTCATCGTAGCATTGGGCATAAATTCTGGTTTTACCACGGAATGCGGATAGGTATCTGGCTGTTTTCCCTGTATCGGTATCGGTTATGATAGCTTTTGTGTTGAGTTTGGAAATAGACCGTACTGCTGTTTTAGATAAAAAAACCGATACTTCATTATCATGAGGCATGATCTTTTTTTCCAAAACAAATTTCCGGCTTTTTTCTGCCTCTTTTGCTGCAAGCGTCATGATTTTAACCGATTCAAGCGGATATTTTCCGTAGGCAGTTTCACCACTCAACATTACAGCATCGGTGCCGCTAAACACGGCGTTGGCAATATCAGTCACCTCTGCACGGGTCGGGCGCGGATTTTCGATCATGCTGTGCAGCATTTGTGTGGCAACGATCACCGCTTTTTTTCTGATAATGCATTTTTCGATCAGGCTTGCCTGTATCACAGGAATTTTCTGAGCCGGAACCTCTATGGCAAGATCGCCCCGGGCGATCATGATTCCATAAACATGATCCAGAATTTCGTCTATATTGTCAACACCCTGCTGATTTTCAATTTTGGCAATGATTTTTATCTGGCTGTCGTGCTGGTCGAGTATCTTTTGTATATCGATCACGTCCTGTTTGTTTCTCACAAATGAATGGGCGATGAAATCAACCCCATTCTGGATCGAAAAATCAATATATTGCCGGTCTTTTTCAGACAAAGAGGGAAGATCAACCTCACTTCCGGGCAGATTAATACTTTTCCGCGGTTTTATCACTCCTTTGTTACGCACGGCACAAACAAGATAATCGGCATATTTTTCTTTCACCAGTAATTCAATATCACCATCATCAATCAGAATCGATTTTCCTACTTCAAGCAAATTTACAAAGTTGATGTAATTTACATAAATACATTCATCAGTGCTTTTCTTTTCCGGGTCGCCGGCCACTTTTATCAAATCACCTTGTTGAACAATGATTTCTTTTTCGGAGTTTACGGTTCGTATCTCAGGACCTTTCGTGTCTACCAAAAAGGGGATCTTATCAGACACCTCTCTTACGTTTTTCATGATCTTCAGGCTACCCTCAGGGGTTTGATGTGCAGTGTTGATGCGCACAACGTTCATTCCTGCATCATACATTTTATGCATAAATTCAACATCGCAGTTCTTATCTGAAATGGTGGCGACTATTTTTGTAAGTTTTTCCATATAAAATCCTTTGCTGATATAATAAGACTGATGGTTGCTTTATATTTTAAAGGATGTAAAGTTAATCAATTTTTTTCGCTTCATATTTGTATATTACTTATTGATTACCTTTGCAAAGCAAGTAAAATTTATCAATAAGCATATTTTTTTGATACAGAAAGTCCGGTTACTTTTCTTATTTTTCCTTATGGTATCAAAAGATTTTGATTAATTTTCTGAAAAAGGACGTTTTTTTTGTAACTGACGTTCAAATTTATAACACGTATATTTATCATTTAAAAACAATTATATTGAGATTTGAAGAGTTTAAATTAAACGAAGATTTGCTGCAAGGTTTGGATAGCATGGGATTTCGTGAGGCTACACCTGTGCAGGATCAGACTATTCCGGTTATTTTGCAGGACCGTGATCTGATTGCCTGTGCCCAAACGGGGACAGGGAAAACCGCTGCTTTTATTTTGCCGGTTATACATAAAATAAGGACTGAGAACAACTCCGGTCTCAGCACCCTGGTTATTGCTCCCACCCGTGAGTTGGCCCAGCAGATAGACCAGCAAATACAAGGATTGGGTTATTTTGCATCTATTAGTTCCATACCTGTTTACGGAGGAGGCGACGGTGTAAGCTGGGCCGTTCAGAAAAGAAGCCTCGTGTCGGGTGTGAATATCGTTGTCGCCACACCAGGCAGGCTTATTGCCATGCTTGGTAGTTCAGGGGTTGATTTCTCATCTGTGAAATACCTCATATTAGATGAGGCCGACCGCATGCTTGATATGGGTTTTTTTGATGATATTATGCGTATTATCAGTTATTTGCCCGCAAAAAGACAAACACTGCTTTTTAGTGCTACCATGCCACCACGAATTGAACAATTGGCATCAAAAATTCTGAAAAACCCGGTCAGGATCAACCTTTCCTTGTCAAAACCGGCTGAAGGTATTGTACAACAGGCATTTGTTCTGTATGAAAATCAAAAGGAAAAAATGCTTTTCCATATTTTAAAAGACCCTGATTATGAATCCGTGCTGGTTTTTGCTTCCACACGAATAAAAGTAAAGCAGATCAGTGAGTTGCTCAAATCACGGTCTCTGGATGTAAAACCATTTCATTCTGATCTGGAACAGAATGAGCGGCAGGAGATCCTGCGTTTGTTCAAGAACAGAAAGTTGAGGATCATTGTTGCCACAGATGTACTTTCTCGTGGAATTGATGTGGATAACATAAGTTTGGTGGTGAATTTTGACGCACCCGGCGATCCCGAGGATTATGTGCACCGGGTCGGACGTACGGCAAGGGCCGCCAAAACAGGGAAAGCCATCACTTTTATTGGTGAAAAGGAACAACGGAAATTTGCACAGGTCGAAAAACTGATCGGTTATAAGGTAGACAAACCCGGTATTCCCGAAAAACTGGGCAAAACTCCGGATTATTTACCAGAAAAGAAACAATCATCTGGCAAATCAAATAATGCTGTACGAAGAAATAAAAGACAACGGCCAAAATTTAAGCGAAAAAATTAATTTTTGTATTTTTGCCGGTTATAATAATAAAATCTGGTGATTTATGATTGCTTTTTTAGAAGGAGAACTCATTGAAAGAAATCCTGCATATGTGATTATTAAATGCAACGGTGTTGGATATATGGCACATATTTCACTTCACACCTATTCTTTACTTCCCCCATCTGATAAGGTCAAATTATTTACAGAACTTATTGTAAGAGAAGATGCCCATACTTTATTTGGTTTTATCAGTGAAGAAGAAAAAAGCATGTTTAAACACCTGATATCCGTCAGTGGTGTTGGTCCCAATACGGCAAGGGTCATACTATCGTCGCTCAGTGTTGCTGAAATAAAAGATGCCATTGTAGGCAACAATGCCTCAGTGCTGCAATCAGTGAAGGGTATAGGGGCAAAATCTGCCCAAAGAATAGTTTTAGACTTAAAAGATAAGCTTGAAAAGCAAGGGATTACAACAGGAGAAAATATAGTACCGCAAAGCAATACATTACGAGAAGAGGCGTTATCTGCTTTAGTAATGCTCGGATATAACAAGGCGGTTGCTCAGAAAACTATCAATCAGGTGCTCAAAAGCAATCCCAATGCCGGTTTAAGCGTTGAGCAACTCATCAAAGAGGCGCTGAAATATTCATAAATTTTTTTGAAATCCTATAAAATTAAGATAACAGGTGTCAAATTTCCTGAGAGGGCAAAAGATATTTATACGGTTAGCGGTTTTTCTTTTTTTAATCACCCTTGTGCATACTGGTTTATGGGCGGATAATTCAGAATTCCGGGTTACAGATGCACAATTTCTGGTCGATACAACCGATACGGTTTTGCCAAAACCTGTTATACCTACTGGCGCATCCCCTTCCGATTACATATTTGACCCCGGCGACGATCCTGCCATTTTGCTCCAACAACCTGATAATATCACCACTGAAATCGTTTATGATCCGGAAACCAATCGTTATTATAAAATTACCAAGGTGGGCGATCTGGTCATCGGACGACCACAAATCATATCTTTTGAGGATTACCTGGAATATGATATGGATAAAGCGCTGCGCGATTACTGGGAAGAAAAATCCAAACCTCAGGAGTTTCAAAGGCAGGATGGCATCATCCCCCAGATATATGTTGGTGGAGAAGTTTTTGAAAGAATTTTTGGAGGCAGCACCATCGATATCAGACCTACAGGGTCGGCAGAACTGATATTTGGTGTTCTTTCCAACCGGCGGGAAGACCCGGCACTTGATGAAAGAAGACGAAGAACAACAAACTTCGACTTCCAGCAGAAAATCCAGTTGTCGGTACAAGCGAAAATTGGTGAAAAAATTGAAATACAAAGCAACTACAACACCGAAGCCAGTTTCGATTTTGAAAATAAAATGAAACTTGAGTACCGTGGAGACGAAGATGAAATTCTGCAACTGATCGAAGCCGGTGATGTAACACTTCCATTGCCCGGAACACTCATATCAGGCAATCAGGGTCTTTTCGGTTTTAAAACACAGCTTCGTTTCGGACATACCACTGTTACAAGTATTTTCTCGCAGCAAAGAACCGAATCAAAATCCATTGAAGTTCAGGGAGGTGCACAAACTACCGAGTATGAGTTTAAAGCTGACGACTACGAAGAAAACAGGCACTATTTTTTAGGGCAATTTTTCAGAGATCAATACGACGAAGCATTGGAAACATTGCCAGTGGTCAGTTCTAACGTTGTTATCAACAGGATAGAGGTCTGGATCACCAACATTGGTGCTGCCACAGAAGACAACAGAAATATAGTTGCCTTTTCAGATTTGGGTGAATCCGATCCTCATAACCCTTCACTTCAACCAGGTTCAAACCCCGCACCCTCTAACCAGTCTAACAACATCTATCAAACGTTTACTAATTCACCGATAAGAAATATCGCAGAGGTCAATAATTACTTAAGTCAGCATCCCTGGGGTTTTTCTGCGGGAACAGATTATGAAAATGTTGAAAATGCCCGCCGGTTAAGGGATAATGAGTATACCTTTAATTCCAGATTGGGTTTTATTTCTCTTAATCAAACCGTTAATCCAGACCATGTTCTTGGTGTCGCATTTGAATATACCATCATCGGAGACACGACCACTTACCAGGTAGGAGAATTCTCCAATGATGTAAATGCTCCCAATTCACTGATTGTTAAACTGCTCAAAAGCACTGCTGTGGATACCAGACATCCTATGTGGGATCTGATGATGAAAAACGTTTACAGCATAGGCGCTTTTCAGGTAAACAGAGAAGATTTCCGTCTCAATATTTTGTATGAAGATGAGGAACTGGGTGTACCCGTTGGTTTCTTCACTGAAGGGCAGTTGGATGGTGTTCCTCTGATCAGGGTAATGGGTCTGGACAGGTTGAACGTGCAACTTGATCCGGTTCCCGATGGTGTTTTTGATTTTGTTGATAATGCCCATACCGAGGGAGGAACCATCAATTCATCAAATGGTCGTATCTATTTTCCTGTGGTAGAACCTTTCGGATCGCACATAAGAAAAGTTTTGGAAGATGAGGAACTGGGAGACAAATATGCCTTTGATTCTTTGTATACCACAACAAAATTCAGAGCCCAGCAATTTCCTGAACAAAACAGGTATATTTTTGAAGGCAGATACAAATCTGCTTCCGGCTCAGAAATACCTTTGAATGCCCTCAATGTGCCTGAAGGATCGGTGGTGGTTACAGCGGGAGGTGTGCCCCTTACCGAAAATGTTGATTATACCGTTGATTATACCCTTGGGCGTGTAAAAATCATCAATGAGGGTATTCTCAATTCGGGCACACCCATCAGAATATCGTTGGAAAGTTCCAGCTTGTTCAATATCCAGACCAGAACCCTCATGGGTACCCACATTGATCACCGGGTAAATGAAAACCTTAATCTGGGTGCAACGATCATGAGGCTTTCGGAACGACCGCTGACACAAAAGGTAAATTTTGGCGATGAACCTATTTCCAATACCATTTGGGGTTTGCATACGACTTACCAGAAAGAATCATTGTTTATAACGCGCATGTTGGATAAACTCCCCTTTTATTCCTCAACCACCCCCTCGCGTATCACTTTTATGGGCGAATTTGCCCACCTTATTCCGGGGCACTCGCGCCTCATTGGCGATGAAGGTACCGCTTATATAGATGATTTTGAGGGAAGTAAGTCGAGTATCGACCTTAAAAATGTCTATTCCTGGTCCATTGCAAGTACCCCACAGCATCAAATACAACCCGGATTTTTTCCTGAAGCACAACCAGGTAGCGGTCTTGCTTTCAGGTACAACAACGCCCGGCTGGCATGGTATATCATAGATCGCCTTTTTTGGGATGACAACAATCTTACACCCGCCCATATCAGAAATGACAAAGATCAGCAATCAAACCATTATGCCCGCGATGTAAGGGAAAATGAACTTTGGCCTAACAAAGATAACCGTAACGGATTGCCCTCCTACATACCAGTGCTTAACCTGGCTTTTTATCCTTCCGAAAAAGGAATGTATAACTTTGATGCACAACCTTCTGCCTATTCTTCCGGATTGGCACAGGACGGAACTCTTATCAACCCTGAAACAAGATGGGGAGGTATCATGAGACCCATGCAAAATACCGATTTTGAATCTTCCAATATCGAATATATAGAATTTTGGATGCTCGATCCCTTTATTTACGATCCTGAACATTCAGGTGGAGATCTTTACTTTAACCTTGGAGATATTTCGGAGGATATTCTGAGAGACGGAAGAAAAGCGTTCGAGAATGGTCTTCCCGTTTCGGAAGAAGTGACCGATGTGGATACAACCATATGGGGGCGTGTTCCTGTGATTCAGGCAATCGTAAATTCATTTGATAACAATCCCACATCACGCGTTTTTCAGGATGTAGGACTTGATGGATTATCCTCAGAGGAAGAGCAGGATTTCTTCGGGTCTTACCTGAACATTCTTGAAACTTTATACGGTACTGCCTCGCAGGCTTACCAACAAGCCCTTGAGGATCCCTCCGCAGATGATTTTCAATATTTCCGGGGTTCTGAACTCGATCAGCAGGAGGTAAGCATACTCGACCGATACAAAAGATTTAACGGATTGGAAAGAAACAGTCCCACTTCCGATATGTCACCTGAACCTTACCCCACCCAGGCAACCAACATTCCGGATAATGAGGACATCAATCTTGACGGTACGCTTAACGAAGCAGAACGTTATTTTCAGTACAAGGTAAGTCTTCGCCCCGAAGACCTTGTTGTGGGAGAAAATTACATCACTGATAAGGTAGAAGCAAGGGTATCTCTGAAAAACGGAGAGAATGAAGTCGTCAACTGGTATCAGTTTAAAATTCCATTGCGCGATCCCAACCGGCAGGCGGTCAATAATATTCAGGATTTTCAATCCATCAGGTTTTTGCGAATGTTCCTCAAAGGGTTTGATATGCCTGTCGTTCTAAGGTTTGCAACACTGGAACTGGTAAGAGGCAACTGGCGGACTTTTGACCGGGATCTTTCTTCTCCCGGAGATTATGTTCCTGACAACAATGATAATACTGCTTTTGAGGTATTTACTGTAAATATAGAAGAAAACGGTACCCGTTCACCCATACCTTATACATTACCTCCGGGTATTGAAAGAGAGCAGGATCTGGGAACAACCTCCCTTCAACGACGCAATGAACAATCGCTGGCCATGCGCATTAGTGACCTGAAAGATGGTGACGCCCGTGCAGTATATAAAAATGCCGATCTGGATATGCGTCAGTATAAACGGATACGGATGTTCACACATGCCGAAGCACTACTGAATGATCAGGACAACCTTGATGATGATGATCTGAGAGTCTTTATCAGGTTGGGTTCTGATTTTACCAGCAATTATTATGAGTATGAGGTGCCCCTGAAAGTTACGCCATGGGGAACAGGACCAATAAGAGAACTGGTATGGCCGGAAGATAATGAATTTGACATCGACCTTGATAAACTTACCGACCTGAAACTGAACAGAAATATTTTGATGCGCAGTGAAGGCACACAGATCAATCTCAATACTCCCTATGCTGAATTTGACGGGAATAATAAAATTACCGTAGTGGGTACACCTACATTAAGCAACGTAAAAGTGATCATGCTCGGTGTAAGAAACCCCAAGAAAACCTTCCAGGATAATGACGATGATGGTTTTGCCAAATCTGCTGAGGTGTGGTTTAATGAATTAAGATTGTATGAATTTGAAGATCAGGGAGGATGGGCCGCTTCCGGTCGTATCAATACACAGTTGGCTGATCTTGGAAATGTTACTTTGGCCGGATTTACCAGTACACCTGGCTTTGGTAGCATAGAACAAAAGGTTAATGACCGTAGCCAGGAATATGTAAAGTCTTACGATGTTGCTTCCAACCTGGAACTGGGTAAGTTTTTCCCGGAAAATTTCGGGTTACGGATCCCTTTTCATTTCAGCATCTCCGAATCTTTTACCGACCCCCAGTACAACCCGCTAAATCCGGATATTCTTTTTAGTGATGACCTTGACTCCTACGATGATCCTGAAGAGAAAGATTCCATTATAAATATTGCACAGGATTATGTAAGGCGCAAAAACTTTAATTTTACCAATGTAGGGAAGAGTAATTTGAATCCGGGTGCCGAAAACAGGTTTTATTCCATTTCCAATTTCGACTTTACCTATTCTTATTCTGAAGTCTTTGCCAGAAACATCGACATTGAGTACGACACGCAAAAACTATGGAGGGGTGCTATAGGCTACAACTGGCAAAATTCACCAGAAAATGTTACACCGTTTTCTTCTGTTTCTCTTTTTAGCAACAATGCTTTTCGCCTGATAAGAGATTTTAATTTCT
>CAYMLS010000027.1:0-15964 GCA_964390665.1 uncultured Bacteroidales bacterium
AAACATGTTTGCGAAGAAATCACAAGCACCCATGAAAACAACAAAAAAATAAAGCACTCAATGATCAATCTTTTCGCAAAAAAAAAGGTTTGCTACTGAAAGTTTGCAAACCTATTCATTTTTTTAAATAAAGAAGTATTTTTTTGAAAGAAATCCTATTTTTTTGATTTCCTTTTGTTGATCTCATCTCTGATCTTAGAAGCTTTTTCATACGCTTCTTCATCAATAGCAGCCATGAGCAAGTCTTCCAGTTCTTTAATACTCAGGTTTTCATAATTACTCTCAACCGGAGGTTTTTCTTCTCCAAAGGGCTCATTTTCAATTCCTTTTTCATCATCCTGAAGCACAATACCTGCGGCTCCCAAAATAGACTCATAAGTATAAATGGGGCATTTAAATCTAACAGCCAGCGCCACCGCATCTGAAGTTCTTGAATCGATCTCTACCTCTTTGATACCATCAAAGCAAATCAGTTTGGAATAAAATATACCTTCGGCAAACTTATATATAATCACCTCCTTGATGATGATATTGAAGGTTTGGGCAAAATTTTTCAAAAGATCGTGTGTAAGCGGGCGGGAGGGTTTCATTTTTTCCAGTTCAATGGCAATGGCTTGCGCTTCAAAGCTGCCAATAATGATCGGTAACCTTCTTTTTTCGCCATTTTCTCCGAGAATAAGTGCATATGCTCCCGACTGGGATTGACTGTATGAAATACCTAAAATTTCCAGTTTAATTTTTTCCATTCAAAAGGATCATTTTCTTTTTTACTTCCTGTTTGTTTTGCAAAATTAGGTTTATTTTGTGATTTTCGCACAGAATATGACCATTTTTTAGTGACGCAATATTGTTATGTTTACGTGTTCCTCTGATCACGTCCCGTATCAACGTTTTCCGTTTTGGTTTATTTTCTGCGTTACCAGGTTTCATGTTTCTCTAAAAAATAACAGATCATCATCAACCTCCATGGATTGTTTTCCAGTTCTGCAAATGCTCTTTCTTTTCATTGACCAAAAGCACAGAAAACCTATCCTGCAAAGCAATTACCGGGCTTTCTGTTATTCCCGAATGCGTTTAACACCTGTTGCGCTTAAGTGTTCAATAAGGTTGTGATTTATGTTTTTTTTGTCGCTAACTTCCACATGAAAATCTTGGTTTTTAATTATTTTGTATGTAGAATTTCATCTTTTATCGTTTACGAGTCATTATTTATCATTTTAAAAATCAAGGTTTTATTCGCTACATTCAAATTAATTTTTACTTTTGTTAGCTATTACAGCACTGGATTCTCCGTTCCGTTCTTTTTTGTTTATTGCTTGCACGAAACGCCAATTACTGCGTTGGGGTTGTTTTCAAATCACAAGTTTACTCTTCACCATTTGATTTGATGTTTTAAAAACAAGCATAACCTGGCCCCTGCATTCTTTTGCAAGAACTGTTTAGCAATGATTTCGCCTGATAATGAACGGTTTTCATCTTTTCGGTTTGCTGTTGCATCCTTTAAACATGGCATATCTAACCGGTTCAGCATACATGCCCATTGAACTGAAACCGGCAAAAAATTGAATAAACTTTTTCTTTATAAACAGAACCATCGTTCATCGATCATCTTAACTAAGTTTTTATTGTTCAATTTAAAAAAAGGAGGGAAAAATGCCTTTAATATTTTGGTTGGTTCCATTGAGTTCATTTTTAGCATTACTGTTTGCCTACATCTTTTTCAAGAAAATGATGGGATACAGCGAAGGGACCGAGATGATGATTAAGATTGCCCGGCATGTAAGACGGGGTGCGGCAGCCTATTTGCGGCAACAATACAAAGTAGTGTTGCTTGTGTTTTTGATCATTACACTTATCTTTAGTTTTATGGCTTTTGTGCTGGGTGTACAAAATCAGTGGGTGCCATTTGCGTTTTTAACGGGAGGTGCTTTTTCGGGTTTGGCCGGGTTTTTCGGGATGAAAGCCGCTACCTTTGCCAGTGCCCGGGTGGCAAATGCCTGCCGCGAATCGCTTAACGGCGGATTAAAACTCGCTTTCAGAAGCGGAGCAGTAATGGGTTTGGTTGTTGTTGGTCTGGTACTGCTCGATATCTCGCTTTGGTTTGTGGTGTTGAATTTAGCCATAACAGAACCGGAAGCAGGGCTTAAGTTATTAACAATTACAGCCACCATGCTTACTTTTGGAATGGGGGCATCTACGCAGGCACTTTTTGCACGTGTGGGCGGAGGTATTTACACCAAAGCCGCAGATGTAGGGGCCGACCTTGTAGGCAAAGTGGAGGCAGGTATTCCTGAGGATGACCCGCGCAACCCTGCCACAATTGCCGATAATGTGGGAGATAACGTAGGAGATGTTGCAGGAATGGGAGCCGATCTGTTCGAGTCATTTGCTGGTTCCATTTTGGCTACTGCCCTACTGGGTGCTGCTGCTTTTATCGGATTTGGCGAAGAGATGCAGTTCAATGCTGTTTTGGCACCCATGCTAATTGCCTCTATCGGCACATTACTATCCATTGCAGGTGTTTTTATGGTACGAACACGCGAAGGAGCAACCCAAAAAGACCTCTTGAAAGCGCTGGGCTTGGGAGTGAATACAAGTGCAGTGTTGATTGTGATCTTTTCTTTGGGAATATTGTACTTTCTTGGTTTTGAAAATTTCCTCGGTCTCTGGGGATCTATCATTATAGGTTTGTTATCTGGTATTGTCATAGGTCAGTCAACCGAATACTTTACTGCTTCAGCATATAAACCTACCCAAAACATTGCCCGTTCGAGTGAAACAGGTCCTGCTACCATCATCATAGCTGGTATAGGAACAGGTTTTATTTCAGCAGCAATTCCTCTGATCGTTATTGTAATCGCCATTACCATGGCCTATCTTTTTGCCACAGGATTTAATTTTGATATTGCTTTTCTCAACATGGGTCTTTATGGAATAGGCATTGCCTCTGTAGGGATGCTTTCTACCTTAGGGATCACCCTGGCAACTGATGCTTACGGTCCTATTGCCGACAATGCCGGTGGAAATGCCGAAATGTCGAATTTGGGTGAAGAGGTGAGAAAACGTACAGATGCCCTGGATTCTTTGGGCAATACTACCGCTGCTACCGGAAAGGGATTTGCAATTGGTAGTGCTGCACTTACCGCATTGGCGCTGCTTGCCGCATATTTTGAGGAGGTTAAGATCATGTTTGTAAAGTTTTTGGATATGCCGGAATTTCTCATCAATGGAAAAGCGGGTGCTGTGCAGGCACAAAATGCAGATTTCATAGACTTTATTTACCATTACGAAATACACCTGATGAACCCCAAAGTAATTGTTGGCGTGTTTCTGGGCGTTATGAGTGTTTTTCTTTTTAGTGGGATGACCATGAACGCCGTGGGGCGAGCAGCCCAGAAAATGGTTGATGAAGTTCGCCGTCAGTTCAAAACAATCCCTGGCATATTAGATGGCACCTCCGAACCTGACTATGCAAGGTGTGTGGAGATATCCACAAAAGGCGCTCAACGTGAAATGATGGTGCCTTCTCTTGTGGCACTTCTGATCCCTGTTGTGGTAGGTTTGATCTTTGGGGTTGCAGGCGTAACCGGTTTGCTTATCGGTACAATAACCAGCGGATTTGCATTGGCAATATTCATGGCCAATGCCGGCGGTGCCTGGGACAATGCCAAAAAATATATCGAAGAAGGACACTATGGAGGCAAAAACTCTGAAAACCATAAGGCCGCCGTTATCGGTGATACTGTAGGAGATCCCTTTAAAGATACATCAGGACCAAGTTTGAACATCCTGATCAAACTCATGGTAATGGCTTCTGTGGTAACAGTAGGTTTAGCAGTCAGCTACAGCATTTTATAAAACAAATATCAATCAAATCATTTCACAAAACGGGTGGTCAGGCTTGCAACATGACCACCCGTTTTTTAATGGGCAATATTTTTTTTGATACTATTTCATTGAAGAAGATCATGCAATTTAATTGCAATTTTCAGAGCAGAGCCTTTGTCTAGAATCTGAAATCGCCCAAACCGTACACACTGCCATCCGGGTTTTTCTGAGGTTGCCAGGTTCGCACGTATACCCTGGGATTAAGCGTATCATTCAGATCTATCATCAAAAAGAGATAACCTTTATCTGCATAGGTAGAAGAATAGTAATACTGGTTGATTTGAATACCATAAACTTTATCGTCTTTTTGGGTTTTCTTCACCTGGTTATCTTCAAATCGAATATTGATAAACTCATTGCGCCTGAAGATCATGTGAAGACGTTCCATATAATCTTTTTTTGACAACCGGATATATTCAATCTCATCATTGGAAAGATTACCGTACATGCTTTGAACATTTTCTACCGGTTCTTCTGATCTTTTTACAACATTGCCCACAATGATCAGTGCATTTTCGTCAAAAATAGCATCCAGATAATCAAGTCTTTTCAAAGAATACGCCGTTTTAAAATCTTCCATGAATTTGATCAGAAAATATTTGTCTTCTTCTGTGCCAAAATTTTCGGGTTTCGAAAGAATATCATTGACAGCAATGTCTGTGAGAGAATAAGCAATCCCATTTACTTTTTTCTGTTCATCGAATGTAAAGACCACATTTTCAATAAATTTCTCCCTGTTGTTCTCGAAAGCAAAAAGCATGGGAACCGAACGTACCATTACCTCTTTACCTACTTTGATCATCTTCAGGGAATCATTGGATAAACCCAGAATTTTGACCTGTCCGTTGGCGATCAGTTTTTCATACATCGAGTAACCTGCAGGTGTAAAAAGCTCTATCAAAGATTCATGGTTAGATTTATCAATGGCATCGGCGATCTTTCTTACCGTATGTTCATAATAGTTGTAATTTTCAACAGAATATGTAGGAGGAGTGTCTTTGCTCACCAGGGGTTGAACAAGATTATCCGAAGGCTTTGGAACGTCCCTTTCGTCAAGGTTAATGATAAATTCGGCTCTTTTAAAATAAGGAATATCAACATTTTCCAGCATCATTTTAACTTCCGGTGCCAGATCGGCTTTATTCCGGTATTCATATTCAATGCGCATGCGCAAACGGTTCAGATCTTTGGCAGTGGGTCCGTAAAATTCGGCAAACCCTTTTCCATTGTTTGCACTATAAAGACCTGAGTATCCATCACCAACAAAATAAGTATAGTCCAGATCCTGAACAGGATTTCCTTTATAGGTGATATCCAAATACAGATTCCGGCCAGGGGGTTTTTCTGATTCCTCTACTTTACTTATTTGCACGTTGATTTGAGAAAAAATATTGTTGATCCTGTCTGTGAGTTCAAGCATAAGCGGCAGTTCATTATCTCCTCCGAATTTGGATCTGAGTTTGGTATTATCAGGATGACTTCTTGCTAACACCAGCCCCCAGAAATAATAGCGAAGAGCATCAGCCATTCGCACCTGATCGGTTGCTTTTACAGCCAGTAAAATAAAATCTTCTATCATTTGAACCCGTTGCTCAAAAGCAGCATGCATTTCCGATTTCAGAACGTAAACGATCACATCTACATCACCTGGTTCTTCTTTTATCAATTTATCGTCGTAGCGGTTAACAACCGCTGTAGAGTATGTATTTACAACACTCTGCGTGTAAATATTTACATCTTCGCCGGTTTCTTCCACTACCTGTTTAAATTCACTTTGTATCTGAACAGAAATACTTTCGGAAAGCAACTCGAGGGCAGTGCGGCGAGCCTGTTGATAATTTCTGCCATTACCGATACCAAAGTAATATTCGCCAGATGATTTAATATAATCAACAGACTGTCCATTTAAATCTGTTGTTTGATAACAAATAAAAAGAAGACTGAAAATAAAAGTCAGAAAGGAGGTGTTTTTCATTTTTGTGCTTTTTCAAAAAACCATTAGATTATTTTTTAACGCAGTAAATATAATCATAATCCCCTAAAAATGTTATTTTACCCTCAAAAATATCGTAGTAACTTCAAAAAATCATTACTGCGTCCTCCCCGAAAACCCTTTTCGGTAAATTGACTTCGTTGAAATTCAGTACGTGAAATAATCAACCCGTTTCGAACCTGAGAAAATCCTCTAAAAACAAACTTTCCCTTTGGTTAAGAAGACTTACTTTTCGAAGCAGGCGTGTGATTGTCTTTTTTTTTAAATCTCATCTGGTTTTCTCAAACCAATTGAAATGCAAATAATGAGAAAAAAAAACACCGGATCTTTTATCAGAAACTTTTCAACAAAGAACAATTATGGTTTTCTGGATTCTTCCTTTGGAAGGGAGTCAAAATATTGTTTGATGTTAAACTGAGTAATGGAGTAATCAATAGCAGAGGCATCAAAATCATCTTTGATATTTGGGTTGGCGCCATGCTCCATAAGGATTTTCACCATTTCGAGGTTTCCTTCCAGAACCGCTTTAATGATTGGCGTTTGTCCATCCTTATTGGTAATGTTGAGGTCAGCACCATGATCAATCAGCTCTTTATACACAGCAATTCTTTCGCGGTAAGGGTACGCCATCATCACGGGCGTTCCATCCGGTCCTTTGGCATTCATATCAGCGCCAAATTCCACGAGAAGTTTTATCATATCAGGATTTTTACCCAAACTAATGGTTTTCATCAGCGGAGAGTTGCCGTTATTATCAAAAATATTGGGGTTGGCATTTCCTTCGAGCAATAAACGCGCTCCTCTTATATTATCAGCATTCACAGCAACCATCAAAGCAGTAGCACCATTATTTGCTTTGATCTCGAGGTTGGCATCATTTCGCAACAAATAACTCATGATCCTGTTATTGCGCTGTATGGTGGCTTCCATGAGGGGAGTAAATCCTATATGATTTTGTATATTAATATTGGCATTGTTCTCAACAAGAATCTGCACCATATGATACAAGTTTTTTTCTGCTGCTGCAATAAGGGGTATATTTCTGGGGTTTCCATCTCCATTAGGGTTATCACCTTTTTTTAAAAATCTTTTCACACGCGATTCATTATCAGATTCTACTGCATTGTAAAGACGTGACTGCCCCATTGTGCTCAAAGGAAAAACCACGGTAAGAATCATAAACAGAATAAAAATAAAGATGACAGGGGAACTGTTGATACGTGTATTCATGCGCTTGAGGTTTATTTTCAGGTTCATAGTTACCGCTCGTTTTTAGTAAAACAAAAATAATACAATTCGCTTACACAAAAAACTATGCCATAAAAACCCAAAGAAAAGAAATTCCTTACCTGTTCAAAAAGTTGCCGATAAAAATGATCTTTCTATCCTCTAATTTATAGCGTATAAGAAAAGATACGAAAAAAAAGCAACCATATATTATGAAAAAAAAGAGGTTTAACTTGCATCTTTAGCTTTTTTTTAAATATATTTGCCATGGATAAACAAAAAATCTTTCATGGTATTGCATTATTCACAAATCTGATTTCAAATAACCAAAATAAGTTCTTTAATGTGATCAATTTCGGGTCTGGTCCATTAAAATATAACAGCAAGGTTTATGCATCATTGTATACAATTGCATGGGGTTATCAAACCCAGGAATAGATAAACCCTGCAATATGCTTCAATATTTCAAGACTCATAAATTAATCTTCAAATACTTCTAACAGGAAAAACAGGAATGCGAAACATTTTAGTGCATGTAAAAAACCAGGAATTTTTCGATTAAATTATTAATAAATGTATAAGAAAGATGGGAATTTATCGCTTTAAAACGTTGATTTTGGTTCTTATGATGCTGGCACCTGGGTTGTCAAATACCATGACAGCACAAAACCAATCTGGTACAGAGAAGAATGAATTTAGCCGAATCCCCGATTCATACGACAGGAGTTCGCTGTCATGGATCATTATTTATGACAGAACAGACCCTTACATAAATGATTTGAAAGCAGCCTACGACAAAATCAGCCATAACAATAAATTTTTCGTCAATGATATTGAAACCCGTTTTATAGAACTGAAAACCGTCAGAACAGGCAATACAAAGGTTCTGCCTGAGAAAACAGTCTCCAACAGCCTTGATGAACTGGATGTATCCCAAAAAATCATATCATTTTGGTACAACCGGAACGAAGAAGGGTTTATGGATATGGAATTGATACATCAGAGGGGGTTACAAAATGCTACCGATGCCGATGTGCTTGTAAAACAAACGACCACCAGAGGAAACATGGCACTGATGGATTATGGCAACAGACTGATTTCCAAAAGTTATGTAGTGGTTTTGGATTTTTATTCTGTGAAGCGTGTAAATGATGATGACAAAGAGGGTTATGCTGCACAATATAACGCCTATTTGTACAAGATGAACCTGCCTGAAGGTACAAAGGAAATGATCTATGATTCCTGGGCAACAGAATCAGATACGGAAGAAGAAAAATGGCGCAAAAGAAACAAATTCAATGATATAGAAGCACCCCTTGAATTGGTTACAAAAATAAGTGCTACGAATAGCGAATATAACTACGACGAAGATACATTTTTGGGGCAGTTGCAGGAAACCAGAACACGTGAACAATTATTCGGTGACATGATGAATTCGGTTTACGAGGATATTATTTTTAAACTGGAAAAAGAACACACTGATTTTAAGGTTGTAACCTCTTTATATGCTGTAAAACCACCAAGTGCCAAAATAGGCAGAAAAGAAGGACTTAAAACGGATCAAAGGTTTTTTGTTTACGAACATCGCTACAACCCCAAAAATGGCAAGATCAAAGAAGTACGCCGTGGTGTTATCAGAGCAGGTGCAGATATTGTTGACAACACAGGCATTGCATCGGGCGAAACCCAACCCAGTAAGTTTTATCAGGTTTCAGGACGCCGATTAGAGGAAGGATACACCATTCAGCAACGAAATGACTGGGGTTTTGGAATCACTGTTGGACAGAATACTGGCGGTGAAATGGCAGGGTTTAATATTGGCGGTGATTATTCCGTGGGACGGTTTATAGAAGTCCCCTCTTTTTATCTGACAGCAAATATTGCTTTTGAAAATAATATAAGCGGCTATGGTGTACGCATAATCACTTCAGATATTGACTACAATGGCATTGAAGAATTATCTTTCTTCAGATTTGATGTTGGTATCATGAAAGGTTACCACTTCATGCGAAACTTTGAGTTAAACCCTTATCTGGCTTACGGGCAGGAATCGGCAAGCATTCCAGGCGATGACGACAAAAGTATTTACACAAATTTAATCAAAACCGGAGCCTATCTGTCCCTCAACATTACTTACTTTTGGGAATTTATAGGGGGTATAAATTTCAACATGCCCTTTGCCAATGCCTATGAAAAAATCGGGGAAGAAGATGCTGTTGAACTGGATAAAAAATACAATGATTTTTTCCCCGGTCGAAAAGGAATGTCTTTTTATTACGGAATAAGGATAAGGTTTTAATGGGATTTTGGTACATCGTTTGTTAATAATTTTCAAAATTTAAAGGCAGAAGCACCTCAAATTCTTAAAATCAAATCAATTTGATTCATCAATAAAACGAAAATTACCATGAAGAAACTACTACTGATTTTCATCTCACTGGCGTTTGTTACACAATCTGCTCATGCACAGCGCGAATTGGGCAGAAAAGAACGAAAGATCTTATACAACAGCAGCTACAACTACGAGATACAACCCCTGGGTGTGGGGCAGGATGGCACCAAGGTGGTTAAAGTTTGGGGATATGGAAGAAGTGTTGAGGATGCTGTGCAGGTTGCCAAAAGAAATGCTGTTGCCGCCTGCATATTCAGAGGTATACCGGCAGGTCCGGGCGTAGGAACAACCCCGGCAATACTTAAAGACCCCAACGCTGCCGAAGAACATGCCGACTATTTTGAAGAATTTTTTCAAACTGGTGGCAAATACCTCAATTTCATCTCCTTGTCAACAGATGGAGCACCTTCAGGAAAAGACAGACTAAAGATCAAAAGAAAATATTACAAGGTGGGTGTAAGCGCACAGGTAATGTATGACAACCTGAGACGAGAACTGGAACAGGCAGGTATTGCCAGAAGTCTGGATCAGGGTTTTTAACACATTACTGCTTGAAAAAAACACCTTTTTTAAAATAAAAGATTGTTGCATATAAAAAAAATGACCGTGAAAAAAAAGATTTTATTTGTATTAGTGATAGCGTTTTCAATCAATAATGTTTGGTCGCAAAGAGCGCGCAAACCCACGATCATGGTTGTGCCGAGTGAGCGCTACTGCATAGAGCAGGGATTTTCCCAAACTTTTGACAATCAGGGTTTAGAGCAAACCGTTCCGGATTACAGAAAAGCCATGCAAAACGATGCACAATTACGCCTTGTGATCACCAAAATGAGCGGCATCATGGCCGACAGAGGATTTCCATTAAAAGACCTGGAGCAGGAGTTGCGAAACCTGCAAAACCAGAATGCAGAAATGGAGATGCTGACCTCACGTGAATCGGGTTCTATGGTTGCCGAAAGTCCAATAGATCGTTTAAAAAGAGTTGCCAAGGCCGACATTATTCTTGATCTAGACTTCACCATCAATGAGCGCGGACCACAAAACTGGATAACATTTAACCTAAGGGGTTTAGATGCCTATACTTCCAAAATTATTGCCAGTGCTGCCGGAACCGGAAGCCCCAGCACCTCCGCCCCACCCGATTTGCTTCTGGAAGAGGCGGTATTAAGTCATATGGACGAATTTAATGGCAGACTCTCTTCACATTTTGAGGAGATGTTTGATATCGGTCGAGAGGTGAGTATCATGGTCAGAGTATGGAATAGCTCCTATTTCGATCTTTACGAATTTTTCGATTATCAGGGGCACGACATGGAACTAATCGACATAATTGAATACTGGGTAGAAGATCACACCGTGGAAAACAGGTATTCACTTTCCGATGGGTCTGCAAACTTCTTAAGATTCGAACAGGTCAGGATTCCCCTTTTTATGACCGATCCACGCGGCAGAGAGCGGGCCTATGATACCCGCAGGTTTGTAAGCGATTTATCCTCCTACCTGCGTAAAGAATTTAACATTGAATCACAAATACATCAAAGAGGACTGGGAGAAGCCTGGTTGATCATTGGTGAGAGATAACATCATAAAAAAACAATATTATGGAAAAAAAAGTATGGTTATTTCCGGTTTTCATCCTGATGGTTTTGGGTATTCAGGCGCAAAATTATGCAGGCAGAATGGATGACAAAGAGCGAATTGCTATCAATCCAAAAATTCCTGCTGATACAGAAATTCATGGGCAAGCAAAAAATCTGCTCCTCTCAAGGATGAACAACATCATCAATCTTAATGGATTATCGGCCCAGGATGAAATGTCTTACTTTGCCATGGTGCCACAGGTTTCGGTACTTGCAGAGGAAATTACGGCAACGGCGCCTCCCATGCATACCATATCGCTTCTGGTATCCTTTAGTATTGTTGATAACTTTTCGGGAGCTGTTTTTGGCGAAACATCCATGGAGGTAAGAGGAGTTGACAGAAGTAAGGAACGTGCTTACTCCCAGGCATTCAGTTCACTCAACCCCCGGTCAGGGCAGTTTAAGGTTTTCATGGAAAAAAGCAAGGATCAGATCCTTGGTTTTTACAACACGGAATGCGACATGGTGATCTCTACAGCCCAAAGTCTGGTAAAACAGGAACGCAAACACGAAGCCATAAAACTGCTTGAATCTGTACCTCCTGTTTCAAGGGAGTGCTATGATTTGTGCATGGCTTATGCCGGCGAGATAGGACCCTTGCCACAGGAAACCGCTCAGGTAAACGAAAACCCTTCTCCCGCAGATGAAGAACAGGTTACTTCTACCAGTGGAAGAACTGCCCGCATAAGAAACCTGCAAATTGAACTGGTTAGTGTGGAATATACAGGAAGTGACATTGATATTACGATCATACTTCTGGATGAAAAGGAAAACAGAAGCGCTGGACACAGAAACACACGGTTCTTTGACAGAGAAGGCAACGAATTTCAAAAAAGACATTACTACAACTTTGACCTTGTCAGGGGAGTTCCCCTAAAACATGTATTTGTTTTCAAAGGAGATAATCTTGATCTGATTGATTTTATGAGGGTACTGGAACTTAGGTTTACTGAAGGAACCATAAGATTCGAAGATGTGGTGGTATCAAGATAATCCATTCTCTTTCCGGTTCTGACAAATATGACATACATTTGCGTGTAAAATATAAATAAGCACAAACTATTTTAAAAGATGTGGATTATGAGCAAAAAAAGCATTATTCTGTCCTTGTTCTTTTTATGCAGCGTTGGCAATTTGTTGGCGCAGTTTAAGGTTGTAGATGCCAGCCAGCGACGCGAACCCTCCTGGGTAAATGCATTGCAGAAAGATTACATCATCGTTTCTGCTGAAGGTGGTTCTGTTCAGGAAGCACAGCAAAACGCACTCCTGTTCATCAAAGAACGGATCGTAACCTCCGTAGCAGATAATGTAAAAGCATCCAGTGAAATCGTGACCGAAGAATCCAACTTCAACAACAATGTTTCCACTTTTCTGGAAACCTATAATGCTACCATTACCACCCAATCAGGCGATATATCCTATTTGCAGGGCATTTCTCTTTCCAAAGCAGAGGATTACTATTGGGAACAACTGCTGGATAGAAAAGCAGGTATCATGAAGTACCGCTACCATGTTAAGTACCCTTTTCCTGATTTTGAACTGCAAAAACTGGTGATGGACTATCAGATTCAACAGAGAAAACTCAGTGAGCAATTGCAGAAATTGATGGAAGCGATCACCAAAGTAAACACCATTGAACAGATCAACGGCAATATAGCCGAATTGCAAACTTTAGTTGATGCTTTTGCAGACGGACGAAAAGACAGGGCAAGAACCGGTATCACAAGATATAAAGAGTTGCTTAACAGCATGTCGCTTGTTGAAACCAAAAATCAATTGGGAGAGATCCGGTTTGTCATTCAGGGTGGCGGCAGAACTTTCACCACATCTAAAAGACCCAATGTGCAATCGGAATGCGCCAGGGTAACGGGTGTTAAACCTCAGGGAAACGAATGGGTAATTCTTTACAATTCGGAATACTGCTATGATGACCCCGAAAACCATATAGAAGTCATGTACCGTTTGGGCACTAATGCAATAAGAAACAAATTTTATTTCAATATCAACGAAGATGTTGTGGATGTTTCTATCCGGGAACCCATTGCTTTCGAGTCTGTTGAAACGCGTGACGGAAAAATCATCAAGGCAAAAGTAAACCTTACCCTCTATGCCGAATATGAAGCACCATTTCTGATAGAGAACATATCATTTCAATTTGAACAGGCACCTCCTTTTACCGTTAGCAATGTGAATCAACGTTTTGAAGGAAGAGGCAATCATTATCTTACATTGATGATCGATCGTGAATTAGATCAGGAGAAAACGAGTTCGGCAAACAAGGTTGTTTCCAGAATTTCCTGTACTGTGAATTTAAAAGATGTCAGAAGCAATGAAAGCAAATCATTTAAGATTCTGAATCATGGATATACCACCTCATGGTAAGGATAAAAGAATGCATTTTCATCGCCAGGTGGGGCATTTCATATCTTTAGGATCCATTTGTCTCTTCCGGGTTCCTGTAGATCCGAAGTTCAGTTTACTTTTAAACTGATCAGGATCTTTTTCTTCGCTGGTTATGAAACCCATATTTTCTATCAGGGGTGGTAAGTCCCTGCCTTTCGTTTGCTGCTCTGTTACAGGGGGTAATTCCATTGTTGTTTCCGACAAAGGTTCCAGATAAAGTGCAATGCCATGAAACATATTTTTTGCCTCATAAGCAGTTTTACATTCAGTCTGAGAGATAAGAAACCACTCTGTTTGGTTACTGTTCAAAGCACTGTCGATTGAAAAAAGTTCCTCCAGGCGCCGGGCAAGAAGATCATAGTAATTTGTTATCCAATCCTTTTTATGGAAAGGATATTTCGTATAGACAACTTCCACCTTTACCACTTGATATGCTTCTTTGCGGATAA
This sequence comes from uncultured Bacteroidales bacterium, assembly GCA_964390665.1. Classification (GTDB taxonomy): domain Bacteria; phylum Bacteroidota; class Bacteroidia; order Bacteroidales; family UBA7960; genus SKVR01. The sequence continues at coordinate 13,993 of CAYMLS010000027.1, forward strand.
AAAAGTTTTCAACATCCCTGATGTTCGCATCAGCATATCCGTTTTCCAGATAAATCACATCCTTTCTGTCCTGTTTATCAAAAACATCTGTTTCCCGGTAATGGAAAAGATTCACGAGAAGACTGTCATACTTAACAGGGTTTTCAAGATATTCTTCCGGGAAATGCATATCATTTTCCTCCGTTGTTTTGCCCATCACTTCCTTCGCATATACCTCAATACACATGATAGAAAAAAGGCATAAAAATAAGACCTTCAATTGATATTTTCCTCTTCGCGCCTTATCCTTACTTACACGAAAACTTTTCGATTTGAAACAGGTTTCAGACACTGCCTCATTTATGTAATTCAGGATCATGATTCTATCGTTACTACCCATGTTTATAATTCTTTACTTTCCGTAAGACCAAAAACGTTTTTTTTCAAACTAAACAGCAATTTAATTAAACAAATTATCTCCATTGTCAAAAATAAATATTGATTTTCATCCAGAATCTGATCAAATAACAAAAGTATACAAAATTACCATTTTAAAAATAAATGACCAGATCTTTCTTATGTATTTATTTGACTAACAATGTTTTGTTCCAGAAAAATCAATATTTTACTGGGAGAATACGGTATATATCATGTGTGAAATTTAAGGGATTACCACAGTATAAATTTAAGGTTTAACCACAATTGTTTTTACAGGGGCTAATTGATACTTTTGTTTTGTTCATCTATCAAATTTTGTTATTTGTAGAATAATCACACAACACTAACTCAAACAAATAAAAATCAAAAACGAAACGCATGAAACAATAATTTACCACTAAATATAAGGAAAATATTTCTGTTTTACCTTATCGCAAAAGGGATTTTATAGTAGCATTCCTGAATTCAATTTACCAGACCACTTTGGATCGGTTTACTATAAACGAATTAAATTCAAACATGATTTTATCCGAATACAAATATAAACTCCCCATTTCGTAATAATCAACCTTAAATAATAATACCATGACAAAAAAATTAACACTTATCGTACTTTCAATCTTCCTGTCGGTCATTTCCGGCACGAAGGTCTATGCAGGTAATGCTGCATCAGAAATGAATCCTTCCGAAGGCAATCATTTGCTTGCCTATTATTCCGTCGATTTAGCTGCAAACGATCTTGAAACCATCAGTGCAAAAGGTCCCAATCCTGGAGTTAGACTGCCCGGTTTTGACCCCGTATGCGGAAATGCAGAACCATTTGAACTTACAGGTGGTGAACCTATAGGTGGTGAATATTCAGGCGATGGCGTTACAGATGGTTTTTTCTACCCTGAAAACCTCGAAGCAGGAATTTATGAAATTACCTATACCTTCGTTGATGATGATGGCATCTCTTTTCAGGCCAAAAATGACATTGAGGTTTTCAATATACCATGCGTGGATGTATATTATACTGATATAACGTGTAATGGGGCTGGAAATGACACTATCAGAGTTATCATCGACGAAAGTTGTGTTGAAGTTTCGAATGTTGATCTGTTTAAGCAGTCCAAATCACTCACTCCAAGTTCCACAAAATCTATCAGTCAAAGTTTTTATATTGGATATGGCCCTGGTTTATTCACTTTAACGGTTACTTCCGTTAATGGATGCACTTACACAGAGGAGTTTGAGATTAGTGAACCACCTCCAGTTGATGTAAGTCTTAATTCATTTGCCGATGTTTGTGCCGATGCTTCTGAATTTGCTCTTTCTGGTGGTTCACCTGCTGGTGGTACTTATTTCGTCGACAACAATGAAACAACAACTTTTGATCCTGCATCATTGGGCGTTGGAACTTATGATATTGTATATTCTTATACAAATGAAGATGGTTGCAGCAATACTGCTGAACAAACCATTACCGTAAACCCACTGCCAAACGTTACCCTGGATGCTTTTGCCGATGTTTGTGCCGATGCTTCTGAATTTGCTCTTTCTGGTGGTTCACCTG
>CAYMLS010000027.1:16064-26153 GCA_964390665.1 uncultured Bacteroidales bacterium
ATGAAACAACAACTTTTGATCCTGCATCATTGGGCGTTGGAACTTATGATATTGTTTATTCCTATACCGATGAAGATGGTTGCACCAATACTGCTGAACAAACCATTACCGTAAATGATTTACCAGAAGTCACTTTACAACCTTTTGATAATGTATGTTTAAATGCACCTGTTTTTGATCTGGAAGGCGGAATGCCCGAAGGCGGTGTTTATTTTGTCAATGGAGATGAAAGCACAACTTTTGATCCTCTTGCCATTGGAACAGGCACACATAACATCACCTATTCTTATACTGATGCCAATGGATGTAGTGCATCTGCCACACAATCCATTGAAGTTTCTCAGTCTCCTTGTGTAACCATTACACATGAAGACATCACCTGTAATGGTTTAGATAATGGTAAGATCAGTGTTGAGGTAACCTGTGGAGACGTTACTGAAATATGTCTCGTTACACCCACCGGCGATCTTGATGATTGTCTTGATGGTAAGAGAGCTCCGATCACCAGTTTTAATGGATTAACACCTGGCCTGCACTATGTTGTGGTTAAAGATGCCAATGGTTGCAATACCATTGAAGAGGTAATGATAGAAGAACCTGCACCGCTGGTAGCAGAAGTAACTGCGATCAACGCGGTTTGTCACGGAGATAACGGTAGTGCCACCATTGAAGTAACAGGAGGTACAGAACCTTACACTGTAAACTGGAACGGCGCCAATCCTGCCGACCTTCCGGTAGGAACCTATACCGTTGATGTAACAGATGATAACAACTGTACAACATCAGAAACTTTCACCATTACGCAACCCGATCCTGTTGCTGTAACAATAAATCCTCAACCAACTTCATGTTCTGATTCTGATGATGGCAGTATGAACATCACCGTAACAGGTGGTGGTGCTGATGCCTTCAATATCTGCATCAGCGACAGCGAAGGATATTTTGACTGCCAGGAAGTTGATGTTGTTGACGGAGAAGCGGCTTATTCCTCTGATTCTGAACTTTCTGCCGGAGTTTACTCCATTATTATTACAGATAACAACGGATGTACAATCGTTGAAAATGTTGAGATCGTTTCACCACAACCTCTTGAAGTATCAACAGAAGTTACAGATCCTCTTTGTTTCGATTCCACAGGAAGCGTAACCTTCGATATTTCCGGCGGCACGCCTGACTATACAATTGACTGGCAAGGACTGGACCCTGAAGATCTTCCTGCCGGCAGTTATAATATCGATGTTTCTGATGCAAACGGATGCAGTGTTACGGTTCCTTTCACCATTGCTGCCCCTCCATCTGCCATTACCATTTCAGCAGATATAACCAACCTTCAGGAATACGGTGACGGAACAGGTGAAATTAGTCTGAATGTTTCAGGTGGTACTCCCCCCTACACTTATATGTGGGACAATGGAGAAAATACTTCCACTATAAGTGATCTGCAGGCCGGCGTTTATCCTGTAACCGTTTATGACAGCAACGGATGCTATGTTTCTGATGAATTTGAAGTTACCCATCCCAGTACGCTTGCTGATCTGGAAATAACAATAGGTGTAGATATCCCAGCCCCCAACCCCGATTCAGTTGAGGTAATTACTTTTGGATTGGCTGTGATCAACCATGATACAGAAAACGATGCAACCGGTGTAACCGTAACCAACATTCTGCCGGAAGAATTTCCTTACCTCTCAAGATTGGATGACGGAACCAGCGGAAGTTTCAGTCCTGAAACCGGTACCTGGAACATCGGAACCGTTCCTGCTGGTGAATATGTGATCCTGGTATACGAAACAGGTATGCTTCTCGAAGAGGAGGAAGAAACGGAAGAAAAATCAGAATCGGCGACCAATTCAGCGCAAATCCTTGAATTTGATCAGATCGACCCCGACCTGTCAAATAACTATGCCGAAGTGATGGTAACCGTAGGCGAATCTACAGGTGGCGACGATAATGGAATTGAAAGTAACGGAAGTATGGCTTCACAACTTGCCTTGCGTAACCACAGAAGATTGGTGGAAAGCAATGTAATAGAAAAAGTGAACAGGGTGAAGACGATGAATCGTTACGACCATACCGACATGTTGATCGGAAACATAAAATCTGCAGTTGTGGATGGTTTACCAACCTCAGGCATCAGCATGATGCTTCCGGAAACAGGACCTGCCCAGACAAAGGCATACGTTTCCACCCCTTCCGATCTGATCGGCATCACCAATGCAAAAGAAATATTTGCTGTTGACTACCTGCAGGAAAACAATGCCAGAAGAGGAGCCATATTGGCAGTTTCAACCGAATCAAACAGTGTGTACGAGCATACAAAGGTGATCTGCGACCGTTTGGTGGGTGCTAACCTTAACAATATCAAAACCATCAACATAGCAGGTCAATCATTCCTCCTTTCTGAATTGCGCCACCCCGATGGTTACATTGACTATGCGGTTAGTTTTATTGCTCAAAGAAACGGCAATGGTTTTGTGATCGACAACAGATGGTACAACGAAGAGTATGAAGTACTCAACACCGGCGATGTTTTCAACTTCCAGGTATGGAGCGTTACTCCTCAAATCACAAAACAACTGGTAGAAGACATCCTCGACCTGATGGAACAAACAGGCGATATTCAGTTCCGCAACGAACAAGTAAAACCCGAAATGCCCAAAGTATTTGTGAAAAGCGGAAAATATATCAATGGTGGCATTATGATGGAAATTGTAAACACAGTAGGTGCCGACCAGATCACCATTCACGGTAACAAAACCCTGATTGAAAATGGACAGCGTGAACCCATGGAACTGACCATTGATATCCCGACCACAGAAACTTCTGAGGTATTTGTACCCACAGGATTTATTTTCGATGCAGGTTTCTCTGTTTCCAACAATAAAGATAATGCCCCTGATGTACTTTATTATGCCGATGGTGCATGGATGTTCGACTATGATCCGGGTAATGCTTTTGTTTCTGACTTTAGCACTGTTGCAGAAGATACAGAACTGAACGTTACGGATTATTATGTGGAAAGAGATGCATCATTCAGTGGAACAGTTCGTACCTGGGCATCCATGTTCAGAACATTATCTCCGCGAAATGCGCCTGTGGATCTCACTTCCTTTGATGAGATCGTATTCAATGCAAGTGGAAAAGGAACCATTGAATTGCTTCTTGCCAAAGAGAGTATTCATAACTGGGGCGAACAATACAGAACCCACATTACACTCTCCGGACAGGAAAAAGAATACAGAATTTCTTTTGATGAGTTTGCCAATAAAGAAGGTGCCAATGATCTTACCGTTGAAGACATCGTTTCTGTTGTTTTCAATCCCATAGGCAACGGAAATGCAGTAAGCGAATTTGAGGTAAATGTAAACAATATGCATTTCACCAACAGCATGTTTGTAGAAAAACCGGGTGCTGTATTCTACCCTGCATACCCCAACCCTTTTAGTGGTCAAACCCATCTGGATCTAATCCTCACCCAGGACAACGATGTAAAAGTAGAGGTGATGAATTCTTTTGGTCAAACCGTGGAAGTTATCATGAACAAATCCATGAAATCCGGCAACCATAAAATAAACTGGAATCCTGCCAATGTAGGCGCAGGCATATATATGATCAAGGTAAGTGTTGGTTCAGAAACCTATACCACAAAAGTGATCTATCAAAAATAAAGGTTGATTTTTTTGTCGAAAATCAGAAAAGGGGTGTCCGCAGGGATGCCTCTTTTTTTTTGCCCATAGACGGGGTAAATTTTATTTTGAATGGATTATTTAAAAATCCTTTCCAACTATGTTTTACTTTCAATCCGAAAAATGTTAATTTTGTGCATAATGAACAGGATATTCACCCAAAATTCAAAAAACAATGACTAAAATAACAACTGTTTTAATTGCACTTACGATGATTGTATCTTGCACCGCGCCAGGGGAGGACAACCCTTTTATGAAAGAATATGAAACCCCTTTTGGTGTACCTCCTTTTGCTGAGATAAAAAACGAACACTTTTTACCTGCATTTGAAGAGGGAATTAAACAACAGGAAGAAAAGATTCAGGAAATTATTGAGAATACAGAAGAACCTACTTTTGAGAATACCATTGAGGCACTTGAATACAGTGGGGATCTGCTCGACAAGGTTTCCAGTGTTTTTTACAACTTCACTTCGTCAAACACATCCGATGAACTGCAGAAAATTGCTCAGGAGGTGACCCCCATGTTATCCAACCATTCCGATAACATCAATCTGAATATGGATCTTTTTGAGAAAGTAAAAACTGTTTATAATGAATTCGACAGAAGAGGATTGAGCGAGGAACAGATCATGCTCCTGACCGAAACCTATGACAGTTTTGTAAGAAATGGTGCCGACCTTCCCGACTCAGAAAAAATCAGGTTCAGGGATATCAACGAGGAACTTTCCGTCTTAACCCTGGAATTTGGACAGAATGTGCTGGGCGAAGTAAACAATTTTGAACTTTATATTGACAATGAAGAAGACCTTGCCGGACTTCCTGAGTCAGTAATTGGTGCAGCAGCGAAAGCAGCTGCTGAAGAAGGTCAGGAAGGAAAATGGCTCTTTACACTTCAAAACCCAAGTGTAATGCCGTTCTTAACCTATATTGACAACCGCGAACTCAGGGAAGAAATGAACAGGGCATACATAAACCGTGGCAACAACGACAATGAGTTCGACAACAAAGAAAACATCGAAAAAATTGTTGAACTACGACTGGAACGCTCTAAGATGCTCGGATACGATAACTTTGCCGCCTTTGCTCTTGAAAAGAGAATGGCCAAAACAGAAGCAGTTGTAGACGCCTTCCTGGAAGAGCTTTGGGATTATGCGCTGCCGATGGCACGCAAAGAATCCAATATGCTGCAGGAGTACATCAATGCAGAAGGTCATGACTTTGACCTTGCTTTTTGGGATTGGAGGTATTATGCCGAAAAGGTTCGTAAAGAAAAATATGATCTGGACGAATCAGAAATCAGACCTTACTTTGAGATCAACAGTGTTCGCGAAGGTATTTTCGAGGTTGTGGATAAACTATTTGGTCTGCAGTTTAAAAAACGCGATGATGTTCCGGTTTACCATCCTGATGCCACGGCATGGGAGGTGCTGGAAGCAGACGGTGAGACCCATGTGGGCATTTTATACCTCGATATGCATCCCCGTGAAAGCAAAAGATCCGGAGCATGGATGAGCAGTTATCGAAACCAGCATGTTACCGAACAGGGCGAATACATCCATCCGGTAATTACGGTGGTATGTAACTTCACACCTCCATCTGGTGATGACCCTGCATTGCTGAGCTTCGATGAAATGACAACCTTTTTTCATGAATTCGGGCATGCATTGCATGGATTACTGGCCAATACACATTATAAAAGATTAAGCGGTACCAATGTTACATGGGATTTCGTTGAACTTCCCTCCCAGATCATGGAAAACTGGGCGCGACACCCTGAAGTATTAAAAATGTTTGCCAAACATTATGAAACCGGTGAAACCATACCTGATGAACTCATAGAAAAAATTAAGAACAGTGGTAATTTCAACCAGGGTTTTGCTACCGTAGAATATTTGGCTTCCGCATTTCTTGATATGGATTATCACAGAATCACTGAATTTGTGCCATTTAGTATAAACGCTTTTGAGGAAAGAGTGCAGCAACGCTACGACATGATGGATGAGATTTATTTCCGTCATGGAAGCACACATTTTCAGCACATATTTTCCGGTGGATATTCTGCGGGTTATTACAGTTACATTTGGTCGGGAGTATTGGATGCGGATGCCTTCCAGGCATTTGTGGAAACCGGCGACATTTTCGATAAAGAAACGGCAACCCGCTTCAGAGAAGAGATCCTCGAAAAAGGTGGCACCCGTGAGGCTATGGAAATGTACGTGAATTTCCGCGGATCAGAACCAGAAGTAGAACCCCTTTTGAGACAAAGAGGATTGATTGAATAAACCCTATCCGGTATTTACTGATCCTTGAAAATAAAAAACTGCTTGTGGTAAAACTACAGGCAGTTTTTTTTTAGAACATTATTTTACATCTTACCCAACCACAATAACAAGAAACATGAATTTTATTGCTGACCTCCTTTGGCTCAGCCATAAAAAACGACTCGAAAAGCATAAATCGTCATTTGTAACTCCACATTTCCAAAAAAAACACCTGCATAAGGATAAAACACATGATTGCCATGTGTGTAATTTTAAAAAAGCATCAGGTGCAAAAAAAATGATGACTGAAAAAAGGAGATTACTTCTAACAAATGATTGGTTCAAAAAAAACCGAAATCAGCAAGTGGACTTTACCTTCATGCACAACCTATAGTTCCTGCATTTTTATTCGTATCGATAAAAAAAAGCAGATTTAAAACCATTTTTCGTAAAAAAGAATTATTTTTGAAACATAAGTTTCAAAAATATGTTCAAATGAGGAAAAGACAACAAGTCAGAATTATGATTTTGCATAGGCAGCACGAAAGGGTGCAATTATCAAAAAACTGTAAATTTAATTTTCTATATAGAATAAATTCTGAAACTTATTTTTTGTGACACATAAAAACAGGTACCAATTAAATGAAAAAAATACTTATTGTTGAAGATGACAAAGTAACACAAACTTTGTATGTAAAATGTTTGAAAGATCAATATTCCATTGTGGATATTGCAATGGATGGGAATGATGCTATTAAAAAAGCAAACATGTACAACCCGGATCTTATACTGATGGATATACAGTTAAAAGGAGAAATGGATGGAATAGATGCAGCAAAAATGATTTTGAAGGAACATCATATTCCATTATTGTTTATTTCTTCTTTAAATGACACCGCAACACTTGAAAGGGCTAAACTTTCCAACCCTTTCGGGTATTTTCTTAAACCCATAGAAGTAGATGTACTCAAAACAAACATAATCATTGCATTAAACGCATACAGTTCCATTAAAAAGTTCTCGGATAATAAATTTGCAGAATCAGTAAAACACGAAAAACATCATATTGATGAAATTGCTTTGCAACTGGAAACATCCATTCAAAAAGATACGAATGAAGATGTAAAAATAATCATTGAAAACAATCAAAAAAAAATCGAGATCGTTAATAATCGGTTTATGAAGCAATACTGGATATTAGATGATTAGGCATTCTCTTCAAACCGTACCAACTGCAAAATTTTAAGACAACTACTTTACATTCGCCTATAGCGGTAAATCGTATTTTCCGGTAAATGGATTCATGCAACAACAATCATAAGATCATGGAAAAAACTTATCTGCAACTATATCCCCGGAATGACAAATTCATAAAGTTCTTTATGGGTTTTACAGTCCTGATCGCTGCTTTCGGGATTCTGGGGTTAGCATCCAATTTACTGATTGAAAACAAGTTATTCCCTAACTTTACCCTAGGCAGTAGTATATTGTTTCTTCTTTTAGGAATTACTTATTTTTTGTTGTTGTTGAAGAGATTGGGGGCAAAAAAATTCCATATTTCATGGGATGACAAAGAAATTCATTATTTTCTGCCCAAAGAAAAGCAACCGGAGCAAATAAAAATAAATGACATTGAAACAGTCACCATCAATGAAAGAGAAATAAAAATGGTACTGAACAATGATCAGGAAAAGAGGATAAACCTGAATTATGTTTATTTGCCACAAAAAAATCAGGTACGGGAGTTTTTTGAAACGCTCAAAAGAAAAAAGATAAACTGAAATCTATCTGAGGAAAACATACCCGTTCCTGATAAAAGCAAATAGATTGTTGGTCAACGGTATACATGGCAGGCATGATCAATCAGCTTATCTGGCACAGAATGTTTTTTCACATATCACCGACAATCATTTTTCCACCTGATCATTTTATAAAAAAAACATTTCCGAAAGGATTCGTTGTAATGACCCACCAGAAACACTTTCTTCAATTCAATATTCATTTTCCAAACAATTTTACACTACGAACGTTGATACTTATGACTACTAACTATAAACCTTAAATTATTGATATTATGGATATAAGAGAAGAATTTGAAGGAAGAGTAAAAAAACTTGAAACCTTTATCGAGGAAAAAGGGCTGGGATCTAAGCAACTGGCCAGAGCCAAAGAAATTCAGAAGAAAACCAATGCCTTTGTATTTTTGGGCAGCATCATAACGGTTGCGGGTATTGCTATCTGGGCACTCAACCGCGATTAGAACATTTTATAAAAATCAAAAATCAGAAAAATAATCAACCACCCCCAAAAAGAGAGTACGGATGTGACTGGTATATACCGTCAAATCCGTACTTTTTTCATGCATTTTAAAAGATCCTCCTTATATCGTCTGCCAACAGGGAGGCACATCTCACCCAAAACAACCTCCTGAGATGAATACTTTTCAATTTTAGCAAGATTAACAATATAAGACCTGTGAATACGTAAAAAACTCCGGGTTTTCAGGAGTGTTTCAAAGTTCGATAGTCTTTCGTAGGTGATATAAGTTTTCTGCACAGTGTGAACTTTCACATAATCACTGGCGCCTTCGAAATAGAGCAATTCGGTGGGTTTTAACAACAAGTGTTTTTTATCCACCTTTATTTCAACAGGTTCTTCGCTCCTTGTTTGCAGTGATGATTTACTGCGGTGAAATTTATCAATGGCTTTTAAAAAACGCTCAAAAGAGATGGGTTTGAGCAGGTAATCCAATACTTCGTGTTCGTAACTTTCCACTGCATAATTGCGGTAGGCCGTGGTAAGGATAACTTCGGGTTTGTGTTTCAGCACCGACAACATTTGCAAACCATTAATTCTTGGCATCTCAATATCAAGAAAAAGCAGATCAACAGAGTTATTCTTGAGGAACTCCAGTGCCTGTATGGCATTATTTCCGGTACCCACTACCCGAAAGTCCTTCAGATCGTCAAGATACGTTTCAATGATCTCTATGGCGATGGGTTCATCATCTATTATCAAACAATTATATTTACTCATAATATATTTTTAATACATATCAGCAAGACAAATATCAGGATACTGTCATGCATCCTGTTGGTCGCTAAGATCAATTTCAAGGTCAACGCTAAATAAACCATTTTGGGAAATCTTCAACATATGACGATCAGGATATAACAAAGCCAACCTCTCCGTAGTATTTCGCAAACCGATACCTGTTTTCAGTTTTTTTCCCGCTGAATCTGCTGGGGCGATGATGTTCTCCACATGGAACAGTAATCTCTTTCCCTCGACCCTGAATGAGATATCAAGCCATCCATCCCGGGTTTGTTGACTTACACCATGTTTAAAAGCATTTTCTACAAAAGGCAAAAAAATAATGGGTGCCACCTGCAACCGTCCTGGATCACCCTGTTTTGAGTATCTGATATCCAGATCTTTCCCAAAACGGATACGCTGTAACTCAAGGTAATTGTCTATCAACCCGATCTCTTTTTTCAGATACACTCTTTCTGCTACCGAATCGTACAACAAATAACTAAGCATATCAGATAATTTAAGAATGATGAAAGGGACTTTTTCAGATTTTTTCAGGGACAGTCCATATAAATTATTGAGTGTATTGAATAGAAAATGTGGATTGATCTGATTTTTCAAAGCAGCCAGTTCGGCTTCAACTTTTTGCTTCGCCAATGCTTCGGTTTGCCTTCGTTCTTTTTGCCAATACTCGGTAAGTTTATACGATAGAGGGAAAAACATAGCCGTTACCACCGAAAAAGATTCATCCATAATGCTCCAAATCCGCCACATTGGACTTGCCCCATCGTGGATCATAAAAATGGGGTACCAAATACTATGAAAAACAATTCGCTGTAAAACACCTGTAAGGACTATGGTGATGAATGAAAAAACAACAAATTCAACATATTTATGTGCCCTCACAAACCGGGGGATCAGATAATACAATACAAAATAAACTGCAATAATTCGGGTAGGGAGCGTGGTAAGTTCTCTCACCATTGATTTTTCGAAATTACCATATTGAAAACCATTGGCGATGGTATAGAAAACGAATACGAAAGCCCAGTAAAGGCAGTGAAGAAGTATCTTGTTTAATCTTTTCCTGTTCATTAAATGTAAGGT